>DATFZN010000001.1:0-2697 GCA_035314425.1 Candidatus Acidiferrum sp.
AGGCGAATAGTGCACCGGCAATCCAGCTTGTTTGAGCCGTCGTTTGAGCATGTCCGCACGCAGCCAGAATGGATTGCCGCTTTTGCACAAGATTTCAGGGGCGAAAAGCGTCGGCCAGCTATTCGATCTTCTCGAGGAAAGCTCGTACCATATTTTGCGTTTCCTCGATCGGTAAAGACGAGTCCTCCACATCTTTGCCATAATGAAGCAGCCCGTCTCTGACGGCCTTGATCTTCTTAAAAGCCGCCTCTTTTGCTTCGCGCTCTTCGAGGCCGAGATTCTCCGCCGCGGAATTGAACCTGCTGATGAGCGCCGTAATTTTTTCCGTTTGCGTCGCCTCTTCCTCCGGACATCTGGGCTTTTTCGACGAAAACTTGTTGATGAAAACTTCAAGTGATGTCCACGCCGACACGAAGCTTTTCAGCCTATTCTCTTTCGCCATCAGGGAATCCGACAGGAGGCGTGTCACGGTTTTCAAGTCCTTGCCGCTGCGAAAGCATCGCTCGAACCGGCTCTTTAATTTAACTTCCCGCTCCGCATCGATACCTCTTCTGGAAACCCCCCATGCCGTTCCGCCAAAAGGCACAGCCAGACATTCCGAGCCGTCTGCGATGATCATTCTGAAGCTTTCGCCTAACGGCTCGAATCGCACTACCGATTCCTCGGCGGCGAACAGACTCCCGATCGCCCGATCGATGTCCTTCTCGTGCTTTGCCGTTATTTGGTCTATCGCGCCACGATTCAAGATCAGAAATCTTTCGCCTTCCTTATCTACCGGCGCGCCCGTTACGGCGGCGGCCGTTCGTTCGAACTGACAAACGAAAACCATCCGTCCGTCGATGAGTTTTGTTCTTTCGGAACGAATTTGACCGACTATCACGCTCAACGGCAGCAACGGCGGCGGCGGCGGTGCTCCCGCAACTGTAATTCTCGATATTGCACTTATACCCGCCGCCGTACTCTTGTCGGCGTCCGCGAGCAACGAGTCCGGCGTGCCGGTCAGCACGAACTTGCACCCTTCGGCCGGCTGATCGGACAGCACAATTTCCTGCCCTTCCCGCGCGAGCAATCCCTCTACAATGAAGCCGCGCGTGTAACGGTAACGCATATGTTCATTAGCCATAATCGCTCGAAGTGTCGGCCGAGCGTACCAGTTTACCGGAGCGCTTTTCTCAAACATTCAGGTTTTGTTGTGCTACCCATTCGGGCGAGAAATCGGCGTTGGGATTGAACAAGCGACGTACTGATGCACCGAGTTGGCTAACGATCTGTGGCCAGGCGGAGATGAGCTCAGCTGGCGAACACTGAGCCACTGTAATTGCTTGATCAGAATGTGCTACTTGGCCGGGATAATAGAATGCGCCACGCAGACCTGGATCCCAAATCTCTCGGCCATGAAGCCCCTTCCACTCGCACCGGAATTCGACAGTATGAACCGATGGAAATTTTTGCGCGAGGAGGTAAGCGTGGCGAGTTAGCTCAGCAAGGGCTCGCACAAGGAAGGAGGGAGAGAACCAGCCGCCCGCCAAGTTTGGATTCGAAGCGCTGTCTTCCCAGAAAGGCCGGATATATGTTGCCTTGCCATCGGATGACATCCGCCAGAATTCTGTTCGGGTGAACATGTACGGCATATCTTCCCAAATTGCAGATTCAAGAAACTCACCTCGTGGGTCGGCGTCGTGAATATCCTGGACCAACCTGGCAGGTTCGTTGGGGTAAACATAGAAAGGGCCTGGCCCCTGAACGAAATTGTTTAGCTCTTGATTGATGAGACGTAGGATCTCTGTCATTTTGCCCGGCTGGAGGCGGTCTCCGTCTGACGTTTGTATTGCATAGGAAAGATCCACGCGATTTTTGAGAACGTCCTGAGATAGCTTGTGGCTCTTCGCTAATTCTAGGAATCGGGCGTCTGCTCTCGCATGCCAATCCTTCAGCACTTCCGTTGGGTTGGGCTCCGCAGGTGCTCTAAGAAGCGAACCTAGCTCTTTGAGCAGTGTCGCCCTTTCATGCACAACGCATCGGTGAATCAGTGTCCGCCAGGCTTCCGGCGAGGGGATCGGGACGCTCGCTGGCCCACTAGCGCGCGTGTAGTAGGTCGCGGTCCGAATGCCCTGATGCTTTCCGTTCTGGTCTGCAGGCCCGTCAGCCTTAGTGCAAATAGGAATCGCGTCATGGGAGGGCACCCATATGACAGGATGTACGATTTTCGTAGTCGTCGATTCAATGTGGTGCACTTCGCACTGAAAGGTCGGCACAAGATACCGCTTCACTATCGACGAGACTTCATCTCGACTGAAGCTATCGAGCGAAGAAGGGCCGTTAGGATTTGGTTCAAGGGTTTGATCCTTGAAACCGAAAATCAAATGGCCCCCTCCGTGATTTGCGAGTGCCGCAATGTGCCTCGCTATCTTGGCCCTTACGACGTTGTCCTTAAGGTCGATCCAGTCCTTGATTTCAACTTCTAGGCTTTCGCGCGGATTTTCCACGAGTGTTTGAAGATCTGGGCGATCAGCAGCCATAGTACTCTTTAGTACCGAATTCGCTCCATGTCCTCCAAGAGAACCTTCTGACCTCGACGATCATAAAGCTTGGTGGTCCGGCTGTCGGCGTGGCCAGCGATTCGCTGCGCGGCTTCCAGGGTGCCGTCATTTTCCAAAAAATTCGTGATGCCAGTCGCCCGAAAAAAAAGATCCCCTT
>DATFZN010000002.1:0-13950 GCA_035314425.1 Candidatus Acidiferrum sp.
GGTTCGCCAGCGTCGATACGAACCAGTGGTTCGCCTCGAGTTCGGTCCGGGTGCCGATGCAGGTATCCGGGAAATGTTGCGGGAACGGTTTGAGCTATCTCCGTCCGACATTTATGACATGCCGGAGGAGGTTGACTTCACCACGCTGTTTGAGCTTACGGGATTGCGAATTCCCGAATTGCAAGATCCCCTCTGGATCCCTCTCCCGCATCCCTCTCTCCCCGAGGAAGGAGCCGCGCTCTTTACCGCCATCCAGGCTGGCGACGTTCTCGTTCATCATCCCTACGATAGCTTTGACACTAGCGTCGAACACTTGATCAGCAGCGCTGCGGACGACCCGCACACAGTCTCAATCAAGATGACCGCGTACCGGATTGGCGACGATACCCCTTTTGTCAAATCGCTAATTCGCGCGGCAGAACATGGAAAACAAGTTGCTTGCGTGATGGAAATCAAAGCCCGCTTCGATGAAGAGCGTAATCTGCACTGGGCAGCGGAGCTAGAGCGCGTGGGAGCCCATGTTACCTTCGGCGTGAGCGGATTGAAGACCCATGCCAAGACAGCGCTCGTAGTGCGTAAAGAGGCAAACGGTTTACGTTGCTATGTGCATATTGGAACGGGCAATTACCACGTGAAAACGGCGCGTCTCTACTGCGATGTTGGCCTGCTGACCTGCGACCCGTTGCTTACGCGCGATGTCGTCAACCTTTTCCACTATCTTACTGGACACGCACACGCCCCGCACTGTTCTGCGCTCCTGGTAGCGCCCACGACGATGCGGACGCGTCTACTCGAATTGATAACTCGTGAGATAGAAAATCGCCGCGCCGGACGACCGGCGCGGATTATTGCCAAGATGAACCAATTGGAAGACCCAGATATGATTGAGGCCTTGCGTGGTGCATCTGAGGCAGGTGTCCCCATTGACCTGATCATCCGTGGGTTCTGCTGCCTGCGACCCGGAGTTCCAGGCCGAACCGAAAACATTCGCATTCGCTCGATCATTGGGCGCTTCCTTGAACATTCACGTATTTTTCACTTCGCAAATGGCCAGGAGAATCCGGTTGAGGGAGAGTTCTTTATCGGATCAGCGGATTGGATGTTCCGGAATCTCTCGAAGCGCGTTGAAGTCGTCGCTCCGGTGTTAGCGGAAGACCCTAAGAAGAAGCTTTGGGAGATTCTCGACATTTGTTTGCGTGATAGAAGGCAAGCCTGGATTCTCGGAACCGACGGTCAGTATTCGCAGTTGCGACCCGACGGTGATTCAGACGGACCCGATGCGATTGGCACCCATCAGTACTTGATGAATCGTACTTGTCTTGGGACGGAAAGCTAGCCGAGTAATCCTGCGCGCTGAGTCGGAGCTCGAGATTCGTGGATCATTCGCAGAGTGAAGTATTCTGCGCAAGCAGACTGAAATTAGTCGACACATAAATGTCGCAAAGCCACCCTCACGGAGGTTTGCGCGCGAACTGTGTGCAGCACGCGAGTCACCTAGACTCTCATTTATGGCCCTCGGCCCGCGAAGCATCTTGAAAGCCCAGTGGAGATGGGATTCCCTCGTACCAAGCCCTTTGTTTTCAGGTCGGCGTGGTTCCGACCATACTTCACTTCTTTCAACCCCAGGTAAGCGGTCTCTCTTGTAATTGAGAATTAACCTCAAATTGTGGGAATGGAGAAGTCCCAAGCCTCTTGAATACGTACGCTATGGTCGGTCTGGTTCTACACGCGAGCTGACCTTTCCCGCCCCCTGCTGTCAGTAAGACTCGTGACTGTTCTCTGACCGGCTCTTCGTGCTTACCAGCTGGAGGCGTCATGAAAATCATTCTGCGGTTCCTTTCGGTTTTCGTCGTTTTGCTTGGGACTTCACTCTCTGATCGTGCGCAAACATCTCAGGTGAATGACGTCGCGCAATTGAAGGAGCAAATGAGTGCGCAGCAAACCCTTCTCGAAAAGCAACAAGCTCATATTCAAGCGCTTGAATCGGCGCTGGCCGAGCAGCAGAAGCTGCTGGCTAATTTGGTCGATACGAACTCGCAAAGGCCGCACGTCATAGAGGCTGTCGCACATCCTGTTACGGGTCCGCGAACCGTGGTTTACGGTCAGCAAACACAGGGCACTATGGAGGTGCCGCAAGACCAGCAGCCGCTTTCCCCGGAAGCGCAAGCTGTGGAAGACGAATTACAGAGAGGACCAGAAATTGCCGATGTGACACCGGATACGCCAGCATTGCAACTGGGTCCTGCCAAAATCCGGCTTATCGGCTACGCGGCGTTAACCGAGGTGTTTCGGACAACGAACTCAGGGGGCAACGTCGGGACCAGCTTTTCGAGTATACCCTTCGACAACACCATACCTGGCAATGCGACTGAATTTCGACTCTCCGCACAAAGCACCCGACTTGCCTTACGGGCCGATGCCGACCTGAAGTCAAGCAAGGTTGCCGGATACTTCGAAATGGATTTTGGCGGCACCGTGCCCGGCAACGTAGCCGTCACCAGCACGAGCTATGGCTTTCGAATCCGACAAGCGTGGTTCGACTATTCGAAGGGGAAGTTCGAGATCACCGGAGGCCAATTGTTTTCGCTGCTGACACCAGTGAAGAAGAATATTTTGCCCTGGCCCGGTGATGTATCGACCACCCAGGTGGTCGATACGAACTACGTCGCAGGCCTCGTCTGGGGCCGCTATCCCCAATTGCGGATGGTCTATCATTATTCGAGCGCGGCATCGTTTGGTTTTTCGATAGAAAACCCTGAGCAACAGGTTGGCAGCGGCAGCCCTCGCTACTGGCCTCGACTTTGAACACACAATACAACATCGGGACAAACGAGCTCAAAGTGCCCAACATGACTCCCGATTTCATCGTCAAGGGGTCGTTTGACGGTAACGTTGGCGGACATACCGCGCACCTTGACGTGGGCGGGTTGATGCGCGTATTTCGCAATTACGCTCCCTATCAAGGGGCCGGAATTTCCGGCCACAATTACGCGTTCGGAGGCGGAGGCAACATCAACGCGAGTCTTGAAATTGTGAAAGGGGTTCGACTCGTAATCAATGCCTATGCGAGTAGTGGTGGTGGGCGCTATATAGGGGGATTAGCACCGGATGTGATTGTGCGTGCGAATGGCACCATTTCCCCAATTAAGGCCTACTCCTGGGTAAGCGGTTTCGAAATCGCCCCCAACAAGCAGACGGGCTTTTACGTTTACTACAGTGGCCTTTACGGCGAGAAGAATGCGGCCATCGATACCACCGGCAGTTACATAGGCTGGGGCTACCCGGGAGCCTCCAATGCGGCAGACCGAAATATCCAGGAATTTACTACAGGCTACTCCCGCACGTTTTGGAAGCATGAAAACCTAGGATCGGTGCAATTGGGGCTCCAATATGCCTACCTCTGGTTACATCCGTGGGTTGCCGGAACCGGTCCGGACGCAGCGCACACCAACATGATCTTTTCCCAAGTCAGGTATAACTTGCCGTAATGATATTTGGCAGCCTCCCCTACGGGCTCGAAAATCGAGCCGTACTGAATGCCTCGCCCAACGTTGGGCGATTTTCATGAAGTTTTGCGGGCCGAAGGCCCTAAATGAGAAGTTACCGGGGAGTCCGACTTACGATTTCTTCACGTTTCGACCAACGTTGCGCCTGAAATTCCACGGCTTGGCGCTGAGTTCGACCGATTCCACCTCAGCCTCGGCGAAGGGGATGTCCTTCTGACCCTTGATTTGGATGATGCAGCCCTCACTTACGACTGCTTGTTCAAAGTACCGACCGTCCTTGAGTTTGATCGAGACGAATTGGTGGCCAAGCCGGGTTTGCTTTTCCTTTTTCAACTTCTCGGCGGTCTCAAGAGGAATGGGAACCAAGCGTTTCATCTGATAAACCTCTCAGTCTGGCGGCGCTGGTGCCAGAGGATGATGCTGGGCCTGCACGCGTGAATGTTACATTAACGCTTGCGAAGGCGAAGAGATTTCAATCCACCCCGCGTTGCAGAGACCAGACGAATGCTCCAGATAAATGTCACGAAAGATCAATTACGACATTCAGATGCGCGAACCACGCTGGGGTTTTACAGCCACAGCATTGGTGATTTTCAGCAGGATATCGTGGATATGGTGAGTTAGATTCTGCGCCCAACTGCGGCTAAACCAGGAACTTGATTCAATAACTTGTGGATCGCTGGTTGTGGGTTCCCATGCCGCGGTTCCACCTAAATTCGATGGGGTCCAACTCGGGGGCACTGAATCCGTCTGCTCTCCTCAAACATCAGCACCGTCAACTCACTGATACGATCCTTTTTTGTCACCGTCGAATCCGCTTCAGGTAAAATGCTTCGCTATGGCAAAACTCACTTTTCTTGGTGCAGCAGGTTGTGTCACCGGTTCCAAGTATCTTGTCGAAGCGGCCGGCAAACGCCTACTTGTCGATTGCGGCCTTTTCCAGGGTACCAGCGATCTAACCGATCGCAACTGGAATCCGCTTCCCATCGATCCTAAAACTTTCGAGTTTGCCATCCTCACACACGCGCATCTCGACCACACCGGCTGGCTCCCCGTGCTGGTTCGGAGCGGCTATAGCAAAACCATCTTCGCCAATCCCGCCACAATCGAACTCGCCGCGCTCCTACTGAAAGATTCCGGCCATCTTCAGGAAGAAGACACTGCCAACGCCATTCGCAACAAGTGGAGCAAGCATCCGAATCCCGTCCCGCTCTACACCAGCGATGACGTTGATCCCGTCCTCAAACTTCTGCACCCTATGCCGCGCAACGGCGGCTTCGACATCTCTCCCAACTTTCACATCGAGTCCTACGACGCCGGACACATTCTCGGCTCGTCCAGTCTCGAGCTCACCATCACCGAAAATGGCAAGAAGATCGTCATCGTTTTCTCCGGTGACGTTGGCCGGTACAATCAGCCCATCCTGAACGATCCCACTCCTCCCGTTACCAAGCAGATCGATGTGCTCCTTTGTGAATCCACGTATGGCGATCGCGATCATCCCGACGGCGATCCTCTCGCCATCCTTGGCGATATCATCAATCGCGTTGTCAAGCGCGGCGGCTCCATCGTGATTCCCGCCTTCGCCATCGGACGTACGCAAACGTTTATGTACTACCTCAATCAACTCGAAAAACTCCAGCGCGTTCCGGTCGTCCCCGTTTACGTCGATAGCCCCATGGCTCTCAGCGCCACCGATCTTTACCTGAAGCACAAAGAAGACCACGACCTGCAATTCATGCGCGAAGAGCAGAATGGCGGTGACCCGCTCAACGTCAAAGGCTTCCATCTCGCGCGCACCGTCGAGGAATCCAAGGCCATCAACGCCGTGAAGACTCCCTGCATTATCGTTTCGGCAAGCGGCATGGTCACCGGAGGTCGCGTCCTCCACCACCTTGCCAATCGACTAGGGGACGCCCGCAACTGCGTTATCCTCGGCGGCTTCCAGGCAGAAGGCACGCGTGGGCGTGCTCTCCAGGAGGGGGCCAAAACTCTAAACCTCTACGGCCAAACCGTTCCCGTCAGTGCCGAAATCGTCGAAATGGGCCAGTTTTCCGCCCATGCTGGCAAGAGCGAATTGTTGCGTTGGCTCGGTGGATTACAAGCCATACCGAAGCAAACCTACCTCACCCACGGCGAACCCGCCGCTGCCCAATCTCTCCAACAAGCCATCACCGACAAATTCCACTGGCCCGCCAGCGTGGCCCGCTACCTCGATACTGTCGACCTCGGCTAACCCGCGCTTTGTTGATTTTCGTAAGGTTGGCTGCGCACGCAATTCACCTTACCCCCCAAATCTCAGGGACGCCCGGGCCTTCGCCTTGGCCGCCTCGGCGTCCCGGTTCTTTGGCGGAGCACTCGTCTCCAACCCCCGCAAAAATCTCATCGACGCATCCGCAATCTCGTCTACCGCCCGTCCAAAAGCCGGTTCATTCGCCTTCGACGGTTTATTGAACCCGCTAATTTTCCGCACAAATTGCAGCGAAGCCGCCCTAACTTCTTCTTCCGTGACCGGCGGCTCAAAATTAAACAATGTCCGTATACTGCGGCACATAACTCCCTCCAAACTCTACCGCCGCGCTGCCCATGGAGCGCTGGCTTTAATACTAGGCTCCCCAGATGGTTTCCTCAAATGTCCTGCATTTATCAGTTACTTATAGATGTACTTAACTAATTAATTAACAACGATCGGCGGGACCGTCCGCCCCGCCACGACGCACTTCCCGGCCTGCCACTCTGAACTTCCAGAACCCTTTTTGCCGCTGCCCTCTGCTTGCTACCCTCAGGCAAAACACGGAGCTCGAGATGGGTCGCTTCTGATCGTCGTGTACTGCCCGAATATTGACGGCGGACTCCCGATTAGCTCGTATCCTTCCGCGAGCTACCCTCGCCTAACTCCAATGATTTGCGTTTCATACAGGTATCGAAGGAGGAGTGGGGTATTCAATTGCAGATTCACTCCACCCAGGCCGATCGCCAACCTCGCTCCAGGACCTTCGAGTTATTGCATCCTGGGACTCCCGGTGCAACAATGTGCTCATCTGGGGGCCAAATTCGGCCGCCCCGGAAACACTCTTCCCCGCTCCGGTGTCTAATACATAGAGCGGACAAAGGTTGGGCCACTCTGGCCAACCCAGCTAGCCGGCAGGCTCCGGTCGCCTTGCGGAGCTGGAAAGGCACAACGTGTCCGATTGGGCCAGCGCACTTTCTTGGGGCCAAGATGAGACTGAGCTTGTAACTGAACTACAAGCCGGCTCGGAGACTGCTTTTGACTGGGTCGTGGCACACTACCACGCCCCTGTCTTCAGCCTGATCCTTGGAATGCTGGGAGACACCTCGGATGCCGCCGATGCTTCACAGGAAGTATTCTTGAAAGCCTTCAAGGGAATCCGCAGTTTTCGCCAGGGTAGCTCGCTGAAGACCTGGCTGTATCGCATCGCCATTCGCGAAGCCCTCAACCATCGCCGCTGGTTCAAGCGCCACCTACAAAGGAATATATCGATCGACGCCGAACCCGAACAGGGCAGCGCCCCCATTGAAATCGAGGATTTGTCGGCGACGCCGTTCGATCAGCTGGCCGCCCATGAAATTCGAGTAGCAGTTCAGAGTGCCCTGCAGCAGTTGCCGGAAGTTTTTCGAAGCGCCGTGATCTTGCGCGACCTCGAAGGTCTCAGCTACGAAGAAGTTGCCGAAGTGCTGGATTGCAACGTGGGCACCGTCAAGTCTCGCATTCTCCGCGGACGCCGCGCGCTGAAAGGAATTCTCGAGCCGCTGCTTGGGGAGCACGCGGAGGAAGGATCCACGGCGTACCGCGAATCTGCGCGCCGCCCGGACCCGCCGGTGCTGTCGTTTGGCTCTCAAGTGGGGTTGCAGGCCGCGTATGTACGAGTGGCACCAACGAGTTTAGAAACAAGAGTAGTGTCGCGTCACGTGATGACGCGTGAGGAACTCCCATGAAGTGCGAGAAGGTTTCTACAAAGCTCGCTGGGTATCTGGACGACGCGGCCTCAACCACCGCTCGTCCTGAAGAACACCACGAACTGCGCGCGCACCTAGAAAGCTGTTTCGATTGTCGCGAGCAATTACAGCGTTATCGCAGGCTTGGCGTACTGCTTTCCAAGATGCCCCGCGCGGTTCCCCCCGCTGATTTGGCGGTGCGAATCAAGGTAGCCGCCGCGCAGGCGCAATCCACGCAGGATTGGCGCAGCCGTTGGCAACATTGTAAGGATCGCGTCGAACTTCTGTTTGAGAACACTTATCGCCCATTAACTGTGCCTGCAACCGGCGGACTGTTTGGCGCAATTGTCGTTTTCGTGTTTGTGCTGCACATGATTTTGCCGGGTATTACGGTGCAGGCGAATCCCAACGACGATCAACCAGTTGGACTTTGGCGGCCCGCGGAACTCATTGCGCTATCGGACAATCCCGGCGGCCCAAGTAGCACAGACCCGGAAGAGCAGCACCCTGACGTGATTCTCCAGAACGATCTCCTCGTTGACGTCACCGTCGACGCGCAAGGTGGCATGAGCACGTATCGCATTTTGTCCGGCTCCGATTCGCCGAAGCTACGTCACCAACTCGATCAGATGCTCTTCTTTTCGCGCTTCCGGCCCATGATGAGCTTCGGCCGTCCCATGGCTGGCGGGCACGTGGTCCTGAGCTTCAGCGCCGTTCACGTCCGCGGATAAGTCTCGTTCTGTGCGGGCGGCCGTTAGGCCGCGCTCACCTCTAGCCGTCCACCCCTGTTCCCTGGGCCAGCTTCACTTTTTGACGCTGTCCTGTACTTGTTCGGGCTTAACATTTTTTGATGAGCCGTGTTGAATGGATATAGGAGTTTCGTCATGAGCTCGTTCTTGCGACGCTTCGCCATCCTAGCAGCACTCGCGCTGCTCGCTCTGTTGTGGACTCGCACGCTGCGCGCGGCCGCGTATGGCGCTTCTGGGACGCTAGCGTATACTGCTCGCCCGGAGTCTGGGACGCCCGAAACAATATTGCTCGAAGCTGCCAATCGCGAACGCGCCGCTGCCGGTTTGCCAGCATTTCAATGGGATATGTCGCTTGCGGCTTCTGCCCGCAAACACGCAGAATTGATGGCCCAAAGGAGAACTCTGTCGCACCAGTTTCCGGGCGAAGCTGCACTGCAGGATCGCGCCACGCAAAGCGGCGCACGCTTCAGCGTGATTGCCGAGAATATTGCCGAAGGTCCAACTGTATTGGGATTGCACATGCAATGGATGAATTCGCCGCCGCACCGCGCCAATATTCTAGCCGACGATATGAATGCAGTGGGGATTGCCATCGTGCAAAGCGGCAACATGTTGTTCGCTGTGCAAGACTTCTCGCAAGCTGTTCCATTGCTAAATCTCGACGTGCAGGAACTACAGATTGGCACCCTGCTGTCATCGCGAGGATTGCGAATGGTAAAGGAAACGTCCGATGCACGCAAAACGTGTGACATGGGCCGCGGATATACAGGGCCGAAACCGCTGTCGGTCTTGCGCTATGAGACTACAGATTTAAGCCATTTGCCGGAAGATATTGATCAGAGAGTGCAAAGCGGGAGATACCACAGCGCAGCTGTTGGAGCATGCGACCCAGGCGGAGCATCCGGGTTTACGCGGTTCCGGATTGCGATTCTGCTGTTCCCCTGAATTTGCTAATGATGGTCTTGGTGTCTCAATATTCCAGGCGCAAATACACCCAAACGCGCCGGTAATATGGAGTATAAAGGAATTTTGGCTTGCGTTTTTGCCGAGAACAGATACACTCCCCCCTATGAAATTTACGGCCTACTCCTACTGGTGGCGATTTACCTACCGGAACAACCGGCAGCGAGGGGCCTACAGCTAGATTCAGCGGAATTATGAGTTCTGGCCCACTCGCAATCGAGTGGGCTTTTTTATTTTCAGCTACGAAGTAGGCTGAGGGAAAAGGGCGCACCAATGATTATTTCGATGAAGCTGCATTCGACGCGGGAAGAAATTGACCAAGTAACCGGAATCGTGAAGCATTTTGGTTACAAAGTGCACTCGATCGAAGGAGAAGAGCGAGTGGTCATCGGAGTGGTGGGAGTGGGCGACGTCACCGCGTGCATGGAATCGGTGGAAGCGATGCCGCAGGTCGACAGCGTGATGCGGATTACTGCGCCGTATAAGTTCGTGAGCAAAGAATTCCGCAAGGACAAGACGCGCATCAAGATTGCCGGCACAGAAATTGGGGGCGATGAATTTGTGGTAATTGCCGGACCGTGTTCTGTGGAGTCTGAAGAGCAGATCATGCGAGCGGCAGAAGGTGTGGCAAAAGCGGGTGCGAAATTATTGCGAGGCGGCGCGTTCAAACCGCGGACGTCGCCATACGATTTTCAGGGAATGGAAGAAGAAGGATTGAAGTTGCTGCAAAAGGCGAAGAAAGCGACGGGACTCGGAATCGTTACCGAAGTGATGGGTGATCGCGACGTGGATCTGGTGGCCCGATATACGGACGTGATGCAAGTCGGCGCACGCAACATGCAGAATTTTATGTTGTTGAAAGCACTCGGAAAATGCGGGCGGCCGGTATTGTTGAAACGCGGGTTAAGCAGCAGCATCAAGGAATTACTGATGAGCGCGGAATACATCGTAGCGCACGGCAATCCCGATGTGATTTTATGCGAGCGGGGCATTCGTACGTTTGAAACGGCGACGCGAAATACATGCGATATTTCCGCGATCCCAGTGCTGAATGAACTGACGCATTTGCCAGTGCTGCTCGACCCGAGTCATGCCACGGGGAAGCGCAGCTTGGTGCCTGCGGTAGCGCGCGCGGGGGTCGCGATAGGAGCCGATGGATTGATTGTGGAAGCGCATCCCGCACCGGAAAAAGCGATCAGTGATGGGGCGCAGTCGCTCGACTTGACGCAATTTGTGAAAATGATGGAAGAACTGAAGCCATACATTGCCCTGTGGCAATTGGCGCGTGATAAGGAACTGGCTGCCGCCGCGGCGCAATAGAGCGCCGGAAGAGCAGAACTAAGATTCAAGAGTCAGTGACCGCGCGGGTACGATTTATCCTGAATAAAAACATGAGAAGACTTCTAGCAAAACCCTCCCCCGCAAATGCGATTCTTTCAAGTGCTTTTGGGGCATGCTGGTGCGCCACCCAGTCCGCAGTTTCGCTCATGATGAGGATCGGAACCAGTGCCGTGCCCCGTGGAAAAAGAAGTCGTATTCAGATAGAAAGAGTATAATCAGCAGAGTTACCGCCCAAGATTCAAATCACACAAAATTTCCAAGTAGACAAAGGAGGACTCTCCGTGGCGAATTCTATGTTAGATGGAATTCTGGCAATGGTTACGCCAGAGATGAAACAAGCCTTAGCGGCACGTTTGGGGGAATCGCCGCAGTCCGTCGAAACAGGGTTGGGGACGGCAGCGGCCGCTACTTTGAGCGGATTGGCGAGCAAGGTCGGCGACACAAATTTTCTGAGCCAGATTGTAAATATGGTGAGCGGGAGTTCGGGGCAGAACATATTGGGTAGCCTGAGCTCGTTGGCCAGCACCGGCCCGAACGGCGGCGTTGGAGAGATGGTGAACAAGTTTCTGCCGATGGTGTTCGGCGGGAACCAGAGTCTGGTGACCGATCTACTCACACAGAAGGCGGGAATCAGTTCAGCTTCTGCGAGTGGTTTGCTGAAAACGGCAGTGCCATTGCTTCTTGGATATTTAGCCAGGTTGCATGCTGGCGGGTCGCTCAACATGGGTTCCCTGTCCAGCATGTTGAGCGCGGAAGCCCCGAACCTCAGCAAATATATTCCGGCGGGATTTTTGAGCGGCATGCCTACGTTGAGGTCGGTGCCGGTAACTCGAACACCGGTCGTACCCCCGGAGCCGACCGGGATCGGCAAGGGAGCGCTCTGGCTTGTGGCCATTGGAATTCTAGGGGCGATTTTGCTGAGCTGGCTGGTCTATCGTGCGCTGGACGCGAGCAAGTCGGCCGTGGAACCGCAAAACACCGCCGTAAAACCCGCGGTAGCGGACACTGTTGCAAAGGTGAGCGATACGACGAATGCGGCGTGGGCAGCGCTGGGAGACTTTTTCAAGGTAAAGCTGCCGGATGGAACAGTATTGAATGTGCCGCAGCTCGGAGTCGAAAACAAACTGCTCAAGTTCATTCAGGATCCGGGTCAACCAGTTTCGAAGGACCAGTGGTTTGATTTCGACCGGTTGCTGTTTGATACTGGCTCCGCGACATTGCAACCAGCTTCGCAAGAACAACTCCAGAACGTGGCCGCAATCCTAAAGGCGTATCCGAACGTGAAGTTGAAGATCGGGGGATACACCGACAACACGGGTGACAAAGCAGCCAACCAAAAACTTTCGGAAGCGCGTGCGGAAAATGTGAAAGACGCTCTAGTTAAGCTGGGAGTTGACCCCGCGAGGCTTGAGGCGCAAGGATATGGCGAAGAACATCCTGTGGCTGACAACTCGACGGAAGAAGGAAAACAGAAGAATCGCCGGATATCGATGCGAGTAACAGCGAAGTAAGATTGACCCAACGGAATGGCCTCGCGCTGATACTGGCGTGGGGCCTTTTGTTTTTACGGAGATTGAGTTTGGGGAGGGATCCTTCGACTGCCGCCCGGCCAATGCCGACCTTTCGTCGTGCGCCTAGGGAGTAGAAACGGATTGGAGGGCCGGAGTAAGTTTCAAGATGAGGACTTGGCCATTGGAGTGGAAGGAGCCTCCGGTGGCGGTTCTGGCGGTGGTCATAGGATTTTGTGGCAGGAAGTGCATAAGCTCGGTAACCAGCCCAGTCGAGGAGAGCGTTTTTTCGACGTAGTTACGTTCCAGGTCAATATCGGGATCGATTTTATGTGTGACGCTATTGTTGCGTTGATCCTTTTCGAAGCCGATATCGTGAGTTGCCGCACCGACCCAGAGCACTTGCCCATTCACAAGGAAGGGAGCCTTCCAGATGCGCAGGTGATTTCGCGAAGCTACTACGGCGATAGGCTCAGCATGCGCCCAGCCGTAATCCTGATGGCGATCGAAAAGATAGAGAGGGCTCATGGGCATGGTTAGATAGGAATCTTTCGACATGCTGGCGAGGAAACCGCTCAGAATGGTGTCTTTCACGTCGGCGTCAACTTTGATCCAGCCAGCCTCAATGAAGACTTTTTTCATCTGGTCCTCATCACCGATGATCAAGAAATTCACCATGTCCCCCGGATCTCCCTGCTTATCCGAAATGCGGCGGGGAATGCGCGAGAAGAGTGCATTGTCGACACCGGGCATACTTTGAACGACACGCGCGACTTCGCGAGGTGTTGTGTCACTGGATGCATAGACTTCGAGCTTCACAGTGTAAGAGCCAGCTCCCGTGTCAGATTCCGATTGGTTGATCCCGATAAACAGTTTGCCGCTGATAGGTGCGATGGCATCCTTGCTGGCGCCAACAAAAAAGGGTTCGGCAACGTCAGGATCACCGATCTTAGCGATGAGGGCTCCGCGGCCATGGCTATTGAGAGGAAGAACGCGAATCAAATCCTTGTAACCCCGAGTAAGTCCTTCAGGGCCGTTGTGGGATTTGGCATCGGAGTAGCGGAGTGTTCCATCCGCAGTGACTACGACGCGTTGGCCTGGTTCTAGGGTGATGCCCGTATCCATCCAGACTTTGCTGCCCGCCAGTGTGAAGGTCTTGGAAGTCAACTCCTTGCCTGCCGAAGTGGTCGGATCAACGGGATTTGGCTTAGCCGCCTGCGTACCAGAAGCCGATTGAATAGTGACGGCTTTACGAGCCAGAACGAATTCTGGAAATACGGCGCGATCCAGAAGCAATATGGAGAGCACAGCAGCGCAACGGATCGTACTAAACAGCAAGTCTTGCCCCCTACGGTGGTTCTCTATAGGTAGCAAAGGAAGACTGAAATTGGCAAGCGTGAGAAATTTCGGCGGGAAGGGGTGTGTTAATGGTTTTTGGTGAATCGCGCAGCGTAACCCCCGCACGGGGTGGGCGACAAGCAAACCCCCTGCGAGGCGAGTTGTGGGGTCCATCCGCAGTAGGGAATACGGGGCCATCGTTACAAGAGTAGGCGACATCCAATGATACCAGGCGCGGCATGGAGAGCCGGCAGCGCAGGAAAAATCATAGGCAGTTCCTTGACGGATGTAGGGGCCGCTTGTACATTGGCAAAAGGCTGAGGAGCGCGAGGATTGAACAGGAAACAGTACAGGGAGACTTTGAAAGAAGCTTCCTAGTCCGACTAGGATTTCGCCCACGCAAAGCGAATTGCCGCGAAACCTAAACATAATGATCAGACGAATGGGCTCAATTGGTTGTGCGTTCACGGTGCTGCTGGGGGTGTTTTCGTATGCAGCGAATAGCTTTGCTCAAAACCCTGCCCAACAAGCCCCGACAGTGGTAGTTCCGCAAAAACAAGCACCAGGGCCGCGACCGCAGACGCATGC
>DATFZN010000003.1:0-28003 GCA_035314425.1 Candidatus Acidiferrum sp.
GGAATCTGTAAAATATCGGCAACTTCCGCCGCCGGGGCCGCCTGCCCGGCGTCGTGAATGTCCGTCAGAATCGGCAAGTTCAAATCCTTCTTGATTTTTCCCAGGATGCGTAGGCCTGCGCGTAATCCTGGCCCTCGAAAGGCCGTCACCGACGTGCGATTTGCCTTGTCATAGGATGCTTTGAAAATGTAGGGAACTCCAGCATCCGCGGCGATCCTCGCAATGTTCTCGGCCATACTGCGGACATGCACTTCCGATTCGATCACGCACGGTCCTGCAATCAAAAATAATGGATTGCCGCCGCCAAGGCGCAGAGATCCAAGAGTAATTTCGCGAGGATTGATGCTCCCAGAGTGAACTCTGGGATTCTCCCTATCATCCGGGTTACGTTTGCCTAGGCACATTGCTGCACCTCTGTTCCCGTAAACGGTGCCACCAATAGCACCGAACGTGGGCGCTCTGACTCCCACGCTACTCCACCAATAGGCTCAACACGCTGTGAAAGCGTGAAAGCCGCGTTAGCGTCTCGGTGGTCATGGTGTCCGCAATGAGCGCAGCGGAAAGATTTCCCGTTGGGCTTGGTTAACTTATGGCAGCGAGAGCATTCTTGCGATGTGTATGCAGAGTCTGTCTCGACTACCATCACGCCACGCAAAGCGGCTTTGTAGAGAATGAACGACATGAGTTGATAGAAGGACCACTGAGATTTCTCCACGTAGGAGCGAATCTTAGAACCTTTCTTTCGCATGCCTTCCAGTTTCTCCACGATGATCGACCGACGATGTGATGCGGCGTAGTCCACTACTTGTTTGGACACCAAGTGATTCTCATACTTTGTGCGCCTCGATTGCTTGTTGCGAATCTTGTGAAGGAGACGCTTTTTCCCAAGACTCTGCAAATTAGATTTCTGCCCACGCCAGACTTCTTTCGTTTTGGCGGGATTGAAACCCAGGTGCAAGACTTTCCCATTCTGCGGGTCGGCCAATGTAGCGACAGCCCCGACAGAATTGCGGTCCACACCGACCATACCTGTCGGACGTGATAGCAAGGGCTGTGCTGGCGTGTTGTAACTGACATGGCAATACCAGACGCCTTTGCGTTGAAGGAACTCCACGCTGCGAATGAATCCGATAATTGGACGAAGCCACTCGACAGGCAGGATGTACTTCTTGAACAGGACAGGAATGCGGATACCACCGCCTTCGAGTTTGACTATCTTGCCCTTGTCGCCACAAATGGGGATGACAACGTTGGTGACAGACTTACACTTATTGTTATGTTGATATTTAGTTATTAAACTCTTGGCGATGACGCAGGGAACACTGTCATAATATTTGCTTGAGGACTTCTCACGGTGAGCCAGCATTTCCCGAACAGCCATAGCACTGCGGTCCCGAAGGTCATTGAGAAGTCCCGTAAACGCATCGGGAACCTTGACTTTGACCGTGCAAACCACTGTTTCTACCACTTGGCTATCCAGGTCGTATTTTGTGTGAAGTTTCGTCGTCATATACTCACCTCAGAGAGGCGAGACTTTATCAATATCACTTTAATGCCGAATCCGTCACGTGTGAAATCATTGAGTTCGCTGCAGAGGAAGACCACATACACTTCTGCTCAGATTTCACGAACGCTTAGTGCAGTCATCGGCACTCTCAAGAGCAAATCTGCCAAAGCGTTGTTAGACAAGTACGGCTCCTTCTTTTGGCGTAAAAATCTCCGCACTGTTTGGAGCAGCGGATTCTTTCTCTGCTCCGTTGGCGGTGCGACTCTCGAAATCCTCAAAGCATATATCGAGAACCAAGGTAAATCACTCAAGGGATAGACGTCGCTTACTCACAGTAAACGGAGGGATTGCGCGGCTAAGTCGATTCATCCATTAGTCGAAGATATCACAAATGTCTGACGGCGCGTTCCGCGGCATTGGCTCGCCGAGGCTATTGATCCTGGCCACGTTTCATATTTGATGCGTGTACTCTGGCACTCGAGGTATTCTAGAATCCTGCTACGCCGTGGCGTGCGGCGTCGCCCTTACGATAGGAGCCAGCGGTTGTGCCTCGGCGCTCGCTGCTGCCGTTGGCCGCTGCTTCTGAATCTTGTGTTCCAGGGCCGCTCCAACAAAGGCTGCAAACAACGGATGCGGCTCGAGCGGTTTGGACTTAAACTCCGGGTGGAATTGGCAGCCGAGGAACCATGGGTGCTCGGGCGCCTCAACGATTTCCACGTAATTTTCGTCCGGCGTCCGTCCCGTAATCCTTAATCCAGCCGCCGTCAAAGCCTTTTCATACTCGCGATTAAATTCATAACGATGGCGATGCCGCTCGCTGATTTCCGTTTTGCCGTAAGCTTTGTATGCGAGCGATCCCGGCTCGAGTTTGCATTGCCACGCGCCCAGCCTCATCGTGCCACCCATCTCATCCACGCCCAGTAGTTCGCGCAATTTGTAAATCACGCGATGAGGTGTCTGCGGATCAAACTCCGTGCTATCCGCCTGCTTCAGGCCGGCCGCATCGCGCGCATATTCAATCGTCGCGCATTGCATACCGAGACAAATCCCAAAGAAGGGAATCTTATGTTCACGCGCGTATTGAATGGTGTGCACCATTCCTTCAATTCCGCGCTTTCCAAATCCGCCCGGCACTAGAATCCCGTCGTAACCACGCAACCGCTTCTCTGCGGTCTCGAGCGAATCAATCTCCTCGGATTCGATCCATTCCACAACGGTCTTATGGTTATGCGCCAATCCACCATGCAGCAAAGCCTCGCGCAAACTCTTATACGCATCTTCAAGCTGCACATATTTCCCAACAATTCCGATGCGTACCTCGCCTTTCGGATGATGCAATCGCTGCAGCATGTCCAGCCACGGCTGCATGTTGGCTGGCCGTTCTTCCAAATGCAGGCGCTTCAAAATTTGTGCGTCCAAACCTTCCTTATTCAGTTCCACGGGCACTTCATAAATCGTCTTCACGTCTTCCATGGAAATTACGCAGGATTCCGCAATATTGCAGAACAAGGCAATCTTTCGCTTTAAATCCGCGGAAATATGCCGGTCGCTGCGGCAAAGCAAGACGTCCGGTTGAATTCCGATGCCCAGCATTTCCTTCACGCTATGTTGTGTCGGCTTGGTCTTCAATTCGCCGGCGGCCGCAATATAGGGAACGAGCGTCACGTGCACAAACAATGTGTTCTCGATGCCCAATTCGAGGCGCATCTGCCGGATCGCTTCCAGAAACGGCAGCGATTCGATGTCCCCGACCGTTCCGCCAATTTCCACGATGACCACGTCGACGCCTTCTGCGACGCGCTTGACACAACGTTTAATTTCATCAGTTACGTGAGGAATGACCTGGACGGTCTTCCCTAGATAATCGCCGCGACGTTCCTTCGAAAGAATCGTTTCGTAGATGCGTCCGGTTGTCCAGTTGTTGTCACGAGTCAGTTTGGCATGGGTAAAGCGCTCGTAGTGCCCGAGATCGAGGTCGGTCTCCGCCCCATCTTCGGTCACAAACACCTCACCGTGCTGGTACGGGCTCATCGTCCCAGGATCGACGTTTAAATACGGATCACATTTTTGAATCGTGATTCTAAAACCGCGACTTTCGAGGAGGCATCCGATCGAAGAGGCTGCAACGCCCTTGCCAAGAGAGGAAACAACACCACCGGTTACAAAGATGTATTTTGGCGCCATCCGGGTTACTCGCTTCCACTATTAGCGGAATTGAGTTTCGTAGACCTCCGCAGGATTGACGTACATGGAATTATGGTCGCATCTGTTCGGTCTGTCAATGCGAACTCTTTCAGCCAATCGATTAAAGTTTTTTCTGATTGAATGAAACGTTTTTGGTCTCCTTGTGTTAAGAAAGTGGGGTGCTCCCTCGACGTCTCTACGCTTGACGGAGAGCACAGCGTTTCTTAAAAAAAACCGTCCGACGAGCTGGGTCTCGAAGAAAGAATTCGAGAAAGTATATTCTTACGAGGCGAAGTTGATCATGACCAAGAAATGGCTGTCGGTAGCGACGGCTGGCATCTTACTTCTGTGCGCTCGTTCGAATTTTGCTCAGAATCGTGCCGCCCCGCCGACGCAAAATCTCTCTTCTGCCGAAGCGTACGAGGTCAGCCGCGAGTTAACTCTCGTGGGTACCGTCCTTTCCTTCGCACCGTCCTCTCTCTCCGCCCCTCTTGGTCCACGCCTGAGATTAGAGACTCCGTCCGGGATTGTCGACGTCCACCTCGGCGATGCCCGCACACTTGCCACAAGTCATTTCACCCTTCAAACCGGCGACACAGTTCGGATCATCGGCGAAACGGTGAGCCTGCCCAATCACACGACGCAATTTCTCGCGCGAATCCTGCAGAAGGGGACAGAAACCCTCGTCGTTCGCACTCCCCACGGCTTTCCCATTCCTCCGACGATCCCCGCCCAGGCCAGGGATGGCCAGAAGCAGGGAGGTGTGATGTGAAGCGGCCCCGCATCAGTCTGCTATTCGCAATTGCGACCACCCTCGCCGCTTGCGGCGGCGGCTCCAACATTACTCCTCCTCCCCCTACCGGGAATTTCTCGAACGCCAGCCTCAAAGGCCAGTACGGTTTCTCCATGAGTGGCATCGATACAAACGGCGCCTACATCGCTCGCATCGGCAGCTTTGTTGCCGATGGCAGCGGCTCCATTACCGCCGGGCTAGAAGATCTCGTCCAAGGCAGTTCAGGCGCATCGGAAATTACTCTCTCCGGTGGAAGCTATACGATCCAAGCCAATGGCAGAGGTCTCCTGGTCTTTCAGAACAGCAACGGTGGGGGGCTACAGTTGAACATCGCCTTACTTTCCGACAGCCAGGGCATCATGGTCCAAACCGATTTGAATGCATCGACGAACGGCGGTTTTGTTTTGCAAACGCCTTCAGAGTTCAGCGTCGACGCTCTCAGGGGGAATTACGTGTTCGATTTCTCCGGTGTCTCTTTTGCCAGCGCGAACGCCGCGCCTCTGACTGTCGTCGGCGAGGTTACCCTTGATGGCAATGGAAACGTCACCGGAGGAGTCGAAGATGAAAACGACGGCACCGTCTCCGGTCCTATCGTGATTACCACCGGAAGCTATCAGATGGATCCAACCGGGAACGGCACCAACTTTGGCCGCGGCACCATGAACTTCGCTGGCAACACCTATGCTTTTTATATTGTGAATAGCACCCGGATCAAAATCCTCGAAGAAGATAGTTCTGCAGCCACACAAGGAGACGCCGCCCTGCAATCCGCCGATATTCCCACGCAAAATTCTGGATTTACTGGCAGTTTTGTTTATCTGGTTGGCGGGTCATCACTGGTCGCCAATGGGGGAGCCCTAGCCCAAGTCGCGCGTTTCACCGCCGACGGCAATGGCGGTATCGGTGCACTCTCTCTTGATCAGAATAATGATGGAACCACCGCGCACATTTCGCAGGGAAACAATATCTCCAATGCGAATTACACCATCGATCAAGCACACGCCGGCTCTGGTCGCGGAACTCTTGCATTTAAGGATTCAAATTTGGGTCAGGTGAATTACGTTTTCTATTTAGTTTCTCCAACGCAGGCCGTCATAGAGAACACCAGCGTGAACGTCGTCGCAGATGGCCCGATGCAATCGCAGTCTGGGGCGCCTTTTACCAACACAAATCTCGCAGGCAACTACGCCTTCAATTGGAGCGGCATTCAGATCGGCTCGCAAACCTTCGTGCCGCTGGCTGAAAACTTCGTCGGCATCTACACGCTAGCTTCGACCACTTCGAGTAATCTTACCGGGGTCATGGATTACACCGAAGAAGGAACGACCGGGAGTACTCTCTATTCAGACATCGGTCTTACCGGAAATTTGACGATCAACTCGGACGGTTCAGCCAACAACAAGCTTCAGGTCGCCGGCGGCAGTCCCTCTTCCACTACCTTTAATTTCGTCGCTTACGTTGTCAGCCCGAGCACGACCTATGTGCTTTGCACCGACAGCACGCGCATTACCTCAGGCATCGCCACCATACAAACACCTTAGCGAGCAATCCGGTGCCCGGCGCCCATTTCTGGTCGGCTGTCATTTCTCGTCCACCGGCGCCGCACACGTCGGCTGTGGTTTGGTTACTCTTTCTGTGCCTTCAGCAGTTTTTCGACACGCGTCACATCTTCCGCCACGTCCACGCTCACTGCATCGTGTTCCACTTCCGCCACCCTGATCTTCCAACCATTTTCGAGCCAACGCAATTGTTCCAGTTGCTCGATCCTTTCCAACTCTCCCTGAGGCAAGGTCGGGTACTCCAACAGGGCATCGCGCTGAAACGCGTACAGACCCAAGTGCTTCCAATACTTCAGATGAACCTTCTGCTGCCGGTCGCGTACCCACGGAATGGGCGCGCGAGAAAAATACATTCCGTTCGAGTCGAAGTCCAGCACCGTCTTCACTATATTGGGGTCCATAATGTCGCCCGGGTGGCGTATCGGCGTCGCAACAGTCGATATTTGTGCCACCGGCTCTTCAAGCAGGGAAGCTACCGCCGTATCAATCGCCACCGGATCAATCAGCGGCTCATCGCCCTGCACATTGACGAAAATATCGCCCCGCTCGTGTGCGGCAACTTCCGCAATCCGTTCCGTTCCTGTGCGATGATCCGCTCGCGTCATCCGTACTTCGCCGCCAAAGGCCGTGACCGCAACGACAATGCGCTCGTCATCGGTCGCTACCACCACTCGATCTACGGTTTGCGCCCGTTTCGCACGTTCGTACACATGCTGCACCATCGGCTTGCCCGCGAGCGCCAGCAGTGGTTTGCCTGGGAGTCGCGTCGATCCGTAGCGCGAGGGGATTACCACAATTACTTGTTGGTCATCCAAAGGAGTCGCCTACCTTCGGGATCAATTCACCTTCTGGCTCGCATACTAGCACAGCCACTTTGCAGACGGTGTGACCTGGCAATCTCGCCAACTCCCGGGATCGCAAAATTTGTAAATTCGTTGTCAATTCCTCTTATCCCTCTTGCCTTCCCGATTCCCAATGCTATGATGTGATCTCCGCGCGGCCCTTTCGGACAGCCGAAAGAATGGGGGAGCCGTGAAAGGCCCTGGGTTCAAGATTTCGGTTCGTACCAGCTTCTCCCTAGCATCCTCCCGCCTGTTTGCTTGTATGGTCTTGCTCTGTCTAGCCCTCCCTGTCCTTTCGCAAGAACAGCCACGCGACCCGGCCCAGGTTCCGACGGCGCCGGCAAAACTTGTGGACGCGAAGCACGATACCCCGGCGGTGAAGATCGTTCCGGGTAAAGTCATCCACTCCGATGTCGACTTGGCCCTGGTAAATGTGACCGTAACTGACCCGTTCAATCGCCTAGTCACCGGCCTCGACCAGGACAATTTCCGGGTCTTCGAGGATAATACCGAGCAGGAAATCGTTACGTTTTCATCCGAAGACGTCCCTATCTCTATCGGCGTGATCTTCGATTTCAGCGGTAGTATGGCCAACAAGGTCGACAAAGCTCGCGAAGCCGCCCTCGAATTCTTCAAGACCGCTAACCCCCAGGATGAATTCTTTTTAGTCAGTTTTAATGAGCGTGCCGAACTCACCAGCGCATTCACCAATAGCGTGGAAGACCTGCAAAGCCGCATGATGCTGACTGCCCCAAAGGGCAGGACCGCGCTACTCGATGCGATCTACCTCGGCCTCAGCCAGATGAGGGGTGCACACAACGCTAAACGTGCCTTGCTCATCCTTTCTGATGGAGGCGATAATCATAGTAGGTACAACGAGAACGATATCAAGCGGCTGGTCAAGGAAGCAGATACCCAGCTCTATGCCATTGGCCTTTATGACCCGCTTGGCTATCGCAATCGCACAACAGAGGAACTCAACGGTCCATCGCTGCTCGCCGATATCACCGAATTGACTGGCGGGCGCGTGTTCGCTGTTGAGCATCTAAACGATCTTCCAGACGTTGCTTCCAAGATCGGCATGGAGCTGCGCAACCAATATGTTCTCGGATACAAACCAAGTAACCACGCTCACGACGCGCGCTGGCGCAAAATTAAAGTTAAATTGCGCGCACCCAAAGGCCTTCCGCCTCTCACCGCCTACTCCAAAACCGGTTATTACGCGCCTGCGCACTGATGTAGTTCGTTTGCTACCTATCGCACGCTTTGCCACCATTGCTTTGCTGGCCCTCCTCCTCCTCCTGTTCAACTCTGTACCCGCGTGGGCGCAAATTCCGGTGGACACGCCGCCCCCTCCTCCACCTCCGGAACAGGAAGCGGGCAAGTCTCAGTCTGGCAGTAGAATTTCAGTCGACGTGAACTTGGTGGTCTTGCACACCACCGTGCTCGATGATCGCGGTAAGTTTGTCGAAGGCCTCAGCCAGGACAATTTCCGGGTGTTTGAAGACAAGGTTGAACAAAAGCTTTCCGTCTTCAAGCGTGAAGATATTCCCGTCAGCATGGGCCTTGTTATCGATAATAGCGGTTCGATGCGAGACAAGCGGCCACGCGTCAACGAAGCGGCCTTGACACTTGTTCAGAACAGTAACCCGCAGGACGAAGCCTTCGTCGTTAATTTCAACGACGATTTTTACCTCGATCTCGACAAGGATTTCAGCAGCAGCATCCCGGAACTAAAAGAAGCTCTTGAGCGCATCGATGCCCGCGGCAGCACGGCACTCTATGACGCGATCATCGGCTCGCTCGATCACTTGAAAAAAGGGGTAAAAGAGAAAAAGGTTCTGCTCATCGTGACTGACGGCGAAGACAATACCAGTCGGAGTTCACTTGAAAAGACCATTCGCGAAATCCAGAAGACAGACACCGTTATCTACACGATTGGATTGCTCACCCAGGAGAACAAGCGCAGCGCCAAAAACGCCAAGAAAGCTCTCACCGAAATCGCCAACGCTTCCGGCGGCGTCGCCTATTTCCCCGAGAATATTGAGGACGTGCACGCGATTTGCCAACAAGTAGCCCACGACATTCGCCATCAGTACACTCTCGGCTACTATCCGACCAATGCCGCGCGTGATGGAAGCTTTCGCAGTGTCCACGTTGATGTAATCCCCCCGCGCGGCAAAGGCAAGTTGGTGGCCCGAACCCGTAACGGTTATTACGCTCCAACCGCCCGTCCGCAAACCGCCACCGGCAAATAGCCGCAGCCTAACCCTGCTAGGGCCCTACAGCCCGCCCGAGGCAGGGCGGAAACTTCTTTGCCCGTAGTTTCGTATATAATCCTGTGGGCAAATTACTGCGTGGCCATCCCCATTGAAAAGAGGAAAGTTCGTGAAAATTCATCATGTAGCTCGCCAGGCTGCTGCCGCTCTACTTACCGCGGGGCTTCTGGTTCCTGCAAGTTTTGCTGATGAAGGCATGTGGACATTCGATAATCCACCACTAAAACTTTTGAAAGAACGCTATAACTTCACCCCGACCGAGCAGTGGCTTGACCACTTGCGTCTGTCCAGCGTCCGCTTGAACGACGGCGGCTCTGGTTCATTCGTTAGCCCTCACGGATTGCTTCTCACCAATCACCACGTTGCTCGGGGACAATTGCAGAAGAATTCCACGGCCGAACACGACTACATCAAGGACGGCTTTTATGCAGCAACTCCCGACCAGGAGATGAAGTCGCAAGACCTTGAGGTCAATGTGCTCACCTCTCTGGAAGACGTTACCGCACGTGTGAATGATTCGACAAAGGGTTCCAAAAATGCCGAAGAGGAATTCGCCAAGCGCAGGGCCGTCATCGCCGCAATCGAAAAGGAAAGCACCGATAAGACTGGGCTACGCTCCGATGTCGTCACCCTCTACCAGGGTGGAGAATACTGGCTCTACCGGTACAAGAAATATACGGACGTGCGGCTTGTTTTCGCCGTGGAGCAACAAGCGGCGTTTTTCGGCGGCGATCCGGACAATTTTACGTATCCACGCTATGACCTCGACATGGCTATTTTCAGGGTCTATGAGAATGGCAAGCCCATTGACAGCAAGGATTATCTGAAATGGAACCCCAAAGGCGCCGACGACGGGGAACTGGTGTTTGTTTCCGGCCATCCCGGGTCTACGCAACGCTCCGACACCTACGCGCAACTGCAGTTCGACCGCGATACCATCACGCCAACCGTTATCCGGCTTCTCAAAAATCGCATTGCCACGCTGAAGGAATATTCCGCGCGTGGTCCGGAGCAAGCCCGGCAGGCCGCTTCGATGATTTTTGGTCTGGAGAACAGCCGCAAGGTCTATGAAGGACGCTTACTAGGCTTGCAAGACAAGAATTTGATGGAGAAGAAGCGCAAAGAGGAAGACGAGTTTAAAGCCAAGGTCGACGCCAATCCGGAGTGGAAAAAAGAGTACGGCAGTGCCTGGGAAAAGGACGACAGGGCAGTAGAAAAGGCCAAAACGCGAATCAACGAGCAGTTTTATCGCGGGTTTGATTCGCAATTGGCTACCCTCGCGATCAACGTGGTCACCTACGTTGCCGAAATCAAGAAACCTGACGGCGAACGACTGCCGGGCTTTCACGACTCGCAACTGGATTCCCTAAAGTTACGCTTGTTCTCTCCCGCGCCCATTTATCCGGAAATGGAGGTGGCACGCCTTACAAGCGCCCTCCAGTTCGATCTTAACGGGATTGGTCCAAATGACCCTTGGGTGAAATCGGTGTTGGAGGGACGCACACCAGCAGAAACGGCTACGCAACTGGTTACCGGAACGAAACTGGCCGATCCTGCAGTCCGCAAGTCCCTCGTCGAAGGCGGGCAAGCGGCCGTGGATGCTTCTACCGATCCCATGATCGTCATGGCTCGAAAGCTAGATCCAATCCGCCGCGAACAGATCAAGTGGTTTGAAGACAACGTGCAAAGCGTTCAGCAACAAGCGGGCGAAGAGCTCGGCAGGGCGCGCTTCGCGGTGTACGGAAAATCTACCTATCCTGACGCCACCTTTACCCTCCGACTCTCCTATGGACAGGTAAAGGGCTACCCCATGAACGGCACGATTGCTCCGCCGAAGACCACCCTCTACGGCCTCTACGATCGCGCGGCCAGCTTTAACTACAAAGTGCCATTCGATTTGCCGCAACGCTATATCGATGGACGCGTAAAGTTGGATTTAACAACTCCCATGGACTTTGTCACCACCAACGACATCATTGGCGGTAACTCCGGTTCGCCAGTTGTAAATCGCCAGGGTGACATCGTCGGCTTGATCTTCGACGGCAACATTGAATCGCTCGTCGGCGATTTTGTCTATGACGGCACCGCCAATCGCGCTGTGGCCGTCCATACCGGGGCAATGACCGAAGCGATGAATAAGCTCTATGGTGCCCAGAAGCTCGTTGATGAGTTGATGGGCAAGTAGCCGAGGCAACTTCTCCCTAAAGCTCGGAATCGCAATGGGAGAGATTCGACAACGTGAAACGGCTTCCACAAGTAGCGGTGGGTTTATGTCTTTCCGTCGGCGGCCTGGTGTTCGCTGCCGGTACTGCACGCGCGCAGAGCCCACCGCCACCTCCACCCCAGGACGACGCCCCGGCAAAGCCGGTCGATCAACCAAAGGCAAAACCAAATACGGATTCGGCTGTTCAATCAGCGCCCGATCAGCCAAAGTGGGATCCTCTTCGCGCGGAAAAGGATCTTGAAGTCGGAAAATACTACATGAAAAAGGGCGACCTCGATGCAGCGATTGATCGCTTCGAGGATGCTGCCGTAGCCAAACCCGGCTACGCGATTCCGTTTTTGTACTTGGGCGAAGCGTATGAGAAGCAAAACAGGAAAAAGCAGGCCGTGAAAGCGTACCAGCGCTATCTGGATCTGTATCCCCACGCCGAAGATGCTGACAAAATCAGAAAAAAAATCGACAAGCTCCATGCCGAAATCGACAAAGAAAAGAACTCCCGCGAATAATCTAAGTGCAAGTGCCGGACCTTAGACAGTGTTTCTCCATGCTTGCTGGTCTTGTCTTATCTTGCCAACCGGTCCAAAAACCTCCTTGCCCGATCAAAATGATCAAAACGCTTTTCCTCTGCCCGAAACTCCGGCGAATGCGAAATCAAGCTGCATCCAGATCTTCTCGTCGGATGCTTTACATGCAGCATCTCGTGGTATAGCACATACTCCACGACGAACTGCGGAACCCCTGGCACGTCCATCCGGCGATTCAACAAAATCTGATTCGGTCCGGGGTCGTAGCATCCAAATTGCCGTCGCCACCCTCGGCTGCTCCAGCCGATATGCGGCTTCTCGAGCGCATTCTCAAAATATCTCTGATTGAGTTGATCGAACAGCGAAGCCAAATCGTAATGCTTGCCCTGCGCAGCCGTATGCTTCAACCGCACTCTGCTTCGCCGCATGCTGCTGATTCGCGTTCTTGTCCGATCCGACCGCGCGTATTCCAGGTACGCTCTCACCAGCGCGCGCGGAGTTCGCCGCCTATAGACACGTGCCAGCAGCAGTGCCGCGGCGCCTTCCAGAACAGTTTGTGGCGCTCGCCGTAACAAATCCGAAAATCGCACGAAGAACGATTCCTGCCGCCTTCGAATCGTGATCACCAAGCTGCTGTAGGGATAAAACTCAACGTGAAAATTAGGCGGCCGTTCGTTGCAACCGAGTCGCGTAAACATGCGTTGAAAAATAGCTGCCCCGTCGGGCACCTGGATCAAGCTGCGGGGGCGGAGACTCAATTCTTGCGCCTCACCGGTGGCGGAGCCGCCTTCTTGCGAGCCTTTTCAGCTTCGTTCAAAGCGTCTTGTGTTCCTTCAACCGCGTCATCTAGGTTTTCCTTATACAACTCCAAGTCCGGACCTTCGGCCTGATATTTTTGCAGAATCGGCAAAAACGCCTTCGCACGTTCCGCCATCAGATCGATTCCTTGCCGGATATTGTCCTGCTTTTCCAATCCAAGCTGAATAATGTCAGCGGCATCATCCACGCATCCAATATACGAGTTCATCAGATAGTTGAGGAGTTCCGTGTGCTTATTGGGTGAAGGGTGGTCCAGCTCGTACTGAAATTTCTTCAGTCGATCGTCGGCAAAAGTCAGGAAAAGCTTGATTCGCTGGTTCGGAGTTTCCGCCTCGCGAATCTGATCGGCCTCAATCAGTGAGAGGTAATCCTTCTCCGGGCGCTGGGCGTGGACAAAATTCGCGAAAAGGAGGATCACCAGCGTGCAACTCGATTGGCACAACTTGGCCAAACGGCTCATGGCTTTTTCACCTTCGCCGGTGGCGGAGTCGGTATCACGGTGTGTGGGGGAAAGAGATCGTGGATCAAATCGTCGTCCATTTTGATCAGATCCTCTCGAACCAGCTGTAAAGGGGGACGAACTTCCGACGGTACAATTATCGTCATATCGTCTAGTTCGCGAATCCCCCTGCGTACCTGCAATTCAAGCCGCCGGTATCCTTCTGGGTGCTTGTCCGCATCGGGCTCCTGCTTCTTTAGAGTCTCATACGCGGCTCGCACGTTGTCCCGGTACTTTTCAAATATCAATCCGATGCCGATGTAATCCTCTTTTTTCTGGGCCTGGCTAGCCGCCGCAGATTGTGCTTCGCCGAGCTTGTCAAGAATCTTGATCTTCGTCGTGGCATGTGGTTCCTGGTCAAATCGCGCTTGCAGCTCGCTTACCTTGTCGACTGCAGACTCTGCGCCCGGCACGGCAAGCACCAAGCACGCTGCCACCCGGCATGCCGACAGCATATACCCCGCGCTACTTCTTCTTGTCGGCCATCTTCTGCAAGACATGGATGCGTTGGTTCGCCTGCCAGACCTGATCAGGATTCTTGTTCTGATCAAGTTCCAGAAATTTGCGATAAGCGTTAAGGGCGGGCAGTATCTGCCCCAGTTTATCGTAACAAAGCGCGCGAATGAACCATTGCCCAGCGTTGAGCGTTTCAACCTTCTCTAACTCGTCCAGTCCTGCCAGCGCCATAGGGTAATTTCCGCTCAAATAATAGGTAGAGGTCAGGTTCTTAAAATAGGTGAGATTGTTTTTGTCCAAACCGAGCGCAATCTTCAGCTCCTTCTCGGCGTTTGGAAAATCTCTTTCGCCTAGATACAGCCGGCCAAGCTCCCCATGCAATTGGGCGTCTTGCGGTTTTTGCACGACCGCCTGTTTGATGGATTCAATCGCCTGGTCATTTCTCTTTTGCGCGAGCTGTATATCCGCGCGCAATTTCAGAGTTTCCTCGCTTGGCTGCGTGCGGTCGGGCGCCTTGTCCAGCTCTCTAAGCGCCGCATCGTATTGCTGCTGATTGAGCAACGCGTAAACGAGTCGATTGCGAACTTGGGAATCCCCGGGATTGGCCGACAAATATTCCTGGTAGGCATCTGCGGTTTCCGGTTTTTTTTGTGCATCAAGACTCTCGGCCAAGCCGAGCAAAGCTTTCGGATCTTTCGGCGCAACCTGCAACGCTTCGCGGAATTTTGCTTCTGCTTCCGCAGGCTTACCCTGCCTAAGGAAATACCAGCCCAGGTATCGGAGCGCTGTAATATCGTTGGGCTCGAGGCTTACAATTTGCTCGAACTCTTTGGCCGCTCCCGGTTCGTCACCAGAGCGGTCGAGCGCCACGGCCAGTAGGTAATGCGGGTGATTCTGCGCAGGCTGCAACTCTACCGCTTTCCGCAATGGTGCGACGGCATCTTTCGGAGAACTTTCCAGCAGCAGTGTCCCCAAATTCAGATACGCTTCGAAGAATTTCGGATCGAGCGCAATCGCTCGCTCATATTCGGGCTTCGCTTCCTCTGGACGTTTCAAATTTGTGTATACGTAGGCCAATTGAAAGTGAGCGAAGGCTACGGCCGGCTTTTCAGCGATGAATTTCTCGAGCGGCGTGATCGCGGCCTCGAAATCATTCTTATCGATCGCTGCCTGTGCCTCGTCCAGCATATCGTTCAATGGATTGCGAAGTTTTTGCGGTTTTGATGCTTGTGCCGATTGCCGTAGCATCCCGTTCGCCAAGCAATCGGCCGGTACCCCGGCGAGTCCGTACAGCCCCAAACTTGCGCATGCGGCCATCGACCGGAGGAGCAGGCGAGTTCGCGCGGGGCGGGCCAATTTATTTTCCGTTTCCGTTTCTCTCTTGAAGCGCAACGGAAGGTCTGGATGGGCCATTGCCCAGTGACTTTGCCTTGCCGTTTCCATTCGCCAGTACTTTGGCTAGGTATCGTCCCGTGTGTGATTGCGTATTCCTCGCAACCTGCTCCGGAGTCCCTGTCGCGATTATTTTTCCACCTTGATCGCCGCCCTCAGGCCCCATGTCGATCAGCCAATCGGCGGACTTGATCACGTCGAGATTGTGCTCAATCACCAGCAAAGACGCCCCGGATTCCAGCAATTTGCGAAAAGCCGCCAACAGCTTGGCAATATCGTCGAAATGCAGTCCGGTCGTCGGTTCATCCAGAATGTACAGAATCCCCTTATTTTCCGTGCGCGTTAGGTGCGACGCCAGTTTCAACCGCTGCGCCTCGCCGCCGGAAAGAGTTGTTGCCGATTGGCCCAGCCGCAAGTAGCCGAGTCCGATTTCATTCAGCACCCGAAGCTTCGATACCACTTTTGACAGGTTCACGAAAAACGCCAATGCTTCTCGCACCGTCATATCCAATACATCGTGAATGTTTTTCCCGTGATAGCGCACTTCAAGCACGCTGCTCTTGAAGCGTTGCCCGCGGCACTCCTCGCATATTAGCTCGACATCCGCCAGAAATTGCATTTCCACTGTGACCGTCCCGTCCCCCTGGCATGTTTCGCAGCGGCCGCCGGGCACGTTGAAAGAAAAGTGGCCGGCGGTATATCCCTTTCGCTTTGCGTCCGGGGTGTCCGCGAACACTTCGCGAATCGCGTCAAAAGCCTTCAAGTAGGTTGCCGGATTCGATCGCGGCGTACGCCCGATCGGCGATTGATCCACGATCACCAAATCGGTAATTTCAGCATCGCCTTCCAGTCGTTCGCAAAGTTCCTTGATGCTCGCTCCGCTGCGTTTTGCCTGCAGCGCCCGATACAAGACGTTGTGCACCAGGGTGGACTTGCCGGAACCACTCACGCCCGTCACCACGGTCAGCGTCCCTAGGGGCAGCATCAAATCCACATTTCGCAGATTGTGCAGCGTCGCCCCGCTCAACCGCAGGAATTTCCCGTTTGGTTTGTGACGCGCCGCGGGAATCGGTATTTTTAACTCCCCGCTCAGGTACCGTCCGGTGATTGACTTGGGATCTTTCAATATTTCTTCATGGGTTCCGCTGAACAAAAGCTTGCCACCCAATTCGCCTGCCCCTGGTCCCAGATCAATAATCCGATCCGCCGATTTGATCGTGTCCGGATCGTGTTCCACCACCAGCACCGTATTCCCCAAGTCGCGCAACGATTTCAGTATGTCGATGAGCCGCTGGGTGTCTCGAGGATGTAACCCAATCGACGGCTCATCCAGAACGTAGAGTGCGCCAACAAGATGCGATCCGAGCGACGTTGCTAGTTGGATCCGCTGCGATTCCCCCCCCGACAACGTTGACGTCAACCGGTCCAGCGTCAGATAGTCCAGTCCGACTTCATCGAGAAACTGCAGTCGTGAACGAACTTCTTCGAGAATCTTGTCCGCAACCGTCGCTTGTGCCACCGTGAGCTGTAGTTCGCCGAAATATCGTCTTGCGGCTTTCACCGTCAGCTTGCACAGATCGGTAATATTCTGTCCGTTGATCCGCACCGCACGCGCTTCAGGACGTAACCGCGTTCCGCCGCAATCCGGACAAGTGGCATACCCGCGGTAGCGGCTGAGGAACACTCGAATGTGCAGCTTGTACTTTTTCCGTTCGAGGTAGCTGAAGAATCCCTTCACGCCGTCAAAATCGTGCTCGGGATCACCTTCAAGGAGCAGTCGCCGCTGCTCGGCAGAAAGCTGCCTCCAGGCTACACTCGTCGGAATCCCTTGGCTCTTCGCCCATTTCCGCGCGTCCTGTAAAAGCACTCGGTAGCGCGGCTTAGTCCATGGTTCAATCGCCCCGTCGTCGAGCGATTTGCTGTGATCGGGAACCACCAAATTCAAATCGAAATCGATGGTGTTGCCAAATCCCTGGCACCGTGGGCATGCCCCATAGGGATTGTTGAACGAAAACAGCCGTGGCTCCGGCTCCTGATAAATTGTCCCGTCGTTCTTGCATTCGAAGCGCTCATTGAAATTCATCCGCTCGACCGGATTTCCCGCGCTGTCGGCCACAAAGTCCAGAATCGCTTCACCACCCCCCTCGCGATAACAAATCTCGATGGAGTCCACCAATCGCGCTCGCGACTGTGGATTCACAGCCAATCGATCCACGAGTACGTATACAGGCCTGGCAAAATCTACGTCGAGCAGTGTTTCCGGCGAAGAGAACTCATGCACTCGCCCATCCTGATACAGCCGGTTGAACCCACGCTTTTGCAAATCAATCAACGTTTGCCGCAGCACGTCGGTGCCTGGTGGCGCCCCAGCTCTTTTCTTACCGGTACGCTTTCCCGGAGAGCCTGCTTCGGGGACCGACACGTGCAACATGTAAAGCACGTAGAATCGCCGGCCAGGCGCGAGCGTCAGTATTCTGTTGGCAATTTCGTCAGGAGAATCGCGTTTTACCTCCGCGCCGCACTTGATGCAGTAGGTCTGCCCGCAGCGCGCAAAGAGCAACCGCAGGTAATCATAAATTTCCGTTGCCGTGGCTACTGTCGATCTGGGGTTGCGCGTCGAATTCTTCTGCCGTATCGCGACCGCCGGGGCAATTCCGGAAATCTCGTCGACATCGGGCTTCTCCATGCGCTCCAAAAACTGCCGCGCATAAGCCGATAGGGATTCCACATACCGCCGCTGTCCCTCGGCATAGACCGTATCAAACGCCAGGGAGGATTTGCCGGATCCGCTAACTCCCGTCACTACCGTAATCGCATTGTGTGGAATTTCGACCGAAACGTTTTTCAGGTTGTGGACCCGCGCCCGAACGACACGTAGAAATTCCTGCTGTTCGGTGAGGTATGGAGTGGTTTCGCTCGTAGCCAAAGGGAAGCTCAGACAGCGCGCTTCGTGCACCCTGCCTAAACCTCAAATTATACGTGCTCCTTTAATCCTGGGCAAATGCGTCAAATCCCGCTCCCCAATACAGTTTGTAGTCGTTCAAGAAGTGTTGGATTGTGGCGGTCGCTGCGGTGGTTTTTGTGCAGCGGCCTTCTCGGCATCGGTAATCGCTTTGCGAAATTATTGAACCGCAACGACCTCTGGCGCTTGCAGCGCATTTTCGCCCGGTACGACCAAATCGACCGGCCGTAGGGCCGATAACTCTCACGACCAATATAGAACAGAGAGGTGTCTTCCGATGGACCGGCTTCCACCCCTGAATGCGCTCGATCGTCAGCCGAAAGTGCCTCGGGAATCTACTTTGAACCGTCGGCGCCACCCTACCAAGCTGTCGTTTCACTCTTGTTCCAGCTTGATCTGCCCAATACCGCCTTCGATCGTCAGATGAATCGTATTCGGTGATTTCCCAAAAGCGGCATTTACATATTTCCCATCTTCCTCTTTTAGCCCGTGCACATCAATTGATCCAAGCCCGCCGTGCACTTCCGCGACTACTCCAATCGTTCGCGGGAGCTTCACTACCGCTTGTCCGACCCCGCCTTGAATCTCTGCCCGCAAATCCTTCAAGCGCTCTCCCGTCAAATCCACTTCAGCCTGCCCGGCCCCAATATTCAGTTCCAGGCTCGTCAAGTCGACCTTGGCCAAGTGAAATTCTCCGCGCCCTGCACCCACATCCACTTTCAGATCGAGCGGCGTCGAATCATCCACTGTTAGAGTCCACCGGTTATTCGACTGCGTGACGAACTGTGTGTTTCCTTCTTGGTGTATTTTCAATTCACCGCGATCGCCGTTCACCGCATAATCCACCTGCGGGGCTGGCCACCCTGGGTCTTGATAGAAATCTGCGGAGAGCAAATGATCTCCACCACCTTCGAATATCAGCTCACCCTCGGCCATTTCCACGCTCATATGCACAGCTTTTGCCGTACCTCGATCGATCGTTTTGCTCTCGTGAATGGAAGACGCAGACACGTTGTGGAATGGACGAGGGTAAAAAGCGTGTTCGCGAAAAATTAGCCCGGCCATGATCGCGAGAAAAACAACAGTGCCAAGCGCAGATCCTAATGGAAACGGCCGGGCCTGCCCGGGTTCCGCCGGTATCCGCGTGCGATCCCAAACCATTCCTGCGCCGATGCAAATAAATAGCAGCGGCCAATATTTGCCCAGAACTCCCCAGGGGTAGAAGTTCGGGAGCCAACGCCACAGCAGCATCAATACGCCAAAACCAATCAGAAGCAGTGGAAACACAACCGAACTGCTGCCAATTCGTTGTTGCCGATCGGGCATGATAGACCTCGCTACTCTATTTCTACGCACGTGGAGGTGAAAATGTTCCACCTGGTCGGCGAGTAAGCCTCATCCTAGGTCGTCAGCCATGGCTCGTCAATCGCGCCGCAACCATGGTTCCCGGCTGGGATCATTTTCGCCTGCCCGGACTACTCTGTGGCAGAATCGGGGAGTCGGCCGCAACCAAAGAGTTGTTCCGAATCGAAAAGTTGGAAATAGTGAGGCAGGAGCAGCCTCTTTAATAGCCCCAAAAGAAAGTCCCTCACTATTTCGCCGTAACCCCTCGAGCGTAAGGAGTCTTTGCATGTTGCAGTTTCTGCGCATCATCTGGGTGGTCCTCGACAGTGTCGGAATCGGCCCGCTCCCCGATGCCGCGGACTACGGCGACACCGGGCGCAACACCCTCGGCCACATCGCTCAATCGCGCCCGCTCCTGCTCCCGATATTGGTCGAACTAGGAATCGGCAACATTGCCCCGCTCGCGAACCTGCCGCCTGTGAATTCTCCAAAAGCATCCTTCGGCAAAGCCGCCACGCATTCGCCGGGGAAAGATACCACTACCGGCCATTGGGAAATGGCCGGGATCTGGCTGCCGCAAGCCTTTCCTGTCTACCCCCACGGATTTCCGCCCGAACTAATTAAGGAATTTGAGCAGCGGATCGGCCGCAAGATTCTCGGAAATAAACCAGCCTCCGGCACGGAAATCCTCAAGGAACTCGGAGAAGAGCACCTGCGCACGGGAAAGCCGATCGTCTACACCTCCGGCGATAGCGTTTTTCAAATCGCGGCGCACGAAGAAATTATCCCGGTTTCCGAACTGTATCAAATGTGCGAAGTTGCTCGCAAACTCTTGGATGGCAAGGACCGCGTTGGTCGGGTGATCGCCCGTCCGTTTACAGGAACAAGCGCAGGGTTCACCCGAACCGCGCGTCGCCACGATTACGCCGTGGAACCACCCAGACCGATGTTGCTCGATGTTCTCGAACAGCGTCGCGTGCCCGTTTTCGGCATTGGAAAAATTCACGACATTTACAATGCTCGTGGGGTCGAGCAGTACGTCACCACCAAATCAAACGCCGATGGCATGGAAAAATTAACGGCTGCAACCAACGAACGCAAGAACGGACTGATTTTCTGCAACCTTGTCGATTTCGATATGCTCTTCGGCCATCGCAAAGATGTCGAGGGATTCGCAAACTGTCTCGAGGAATTTGATGCGGCCCTTAACGAATATTTAAAATTGTTGGGCGAGACGGATCTCCTCATCATCACTGCCGATCACGGCTGCGACCCCGACCCGCGCTGGGCCACCACCGATCACTCCCGTGAGTACGTCCCAATCCTCGCGATCGCACCTCGATCAAAAAGGGGAACCGATCTAGGGATTCGTACTACCCTAGCCGACATGGGCCAAACGATTGCGGAAAATTTTGGTACAAAGATCCTGCAGGGTGCCAGCTTTCTCAGTTCGATCTAAAACCTGCCAATTTTGTCGCCGGTGCAAGCCGGCGAGGTTCATAAATTTTCCAATGCCGACTGAATCAAATACTTCGTCCCTGCATATGGATCGCCGCCTCCTTCCCATTCCATCGAGCAATATCCTCGATAACCGCTCGTCTTCAAAATTCCGAACGTCCGCTTGAGATCCACCCGAAAAACCTTTCCATCTTCGGCAACCTCAGAGTCCTTCACATGACAAATGTTGTAAGCCAGCGGGAACAGCGCCGCCACCGCCTGGTAATTGAACTCCTCATTTCCGCTCGCCATCGAATTACAAAAATCGGGCAACGCGTGCAAATACGGATGATTCACCTTCTCAATCACCTTCACCAGAAAAAACGCGTCCTCACTCACCAGGTTGTCGTTCTCCAAATTCACCACCACATTCTTCCCGGCCGCGTAATCCACCAGGCGCCTCAGCTCGTCGGCAACGATATCCACACTAGGCTTGGCATTCTCTGCCTCACAAATGGAGGTGCGCACGCTCGGCGAACCAATCATCACCGCAACGGTAACCCACCGTTTTCCATTTTCGACGGCTCTTGCTCGAGTCTCTGGATTGGCATCGTAGTAGCTGTTGCTGTTATCCACAGGGATGTCCACCACGTGCACACCGGCTCTATCGATCGCCGCACGAAAGCCGTCCAGATAATGTTCATCGGTGGAAGGGAAGTGCGTACTGAGCGGCTCCACGCCAGGCACTCCAAATTCCCTCTTCACCCGCGCCGCGAATTCTATGAGCTCCATTCCCTGATGATTGTGATTGCGGTACTCATTCATGGGACTCTCGATAGAAGCGCGAAACGGCCAGCTGGCTACCGCCAAACGCTCTCGCGCGGCTGTGGGAAATTTTACGTCCGGCCCCGACACGACGGTCGCCGCTCCACTTAGAAACTCAATCTGTGGTAGCGCTGGCCACGCCAGGCCCGCCAGAGCCCCAATCGCTGCCTGCTGCAAGACTTGCCGCCGTGATTTTCTCCGCATCTTTAGGTTATTGCGCATGACAACTCCGTGACTGCCTTGGTTTCATTCCCATTTCTCTTTGCCCCGGTACTCGCCGTAAACTGTCGGTATCGCCGTAGCTGGTAACCCCGGCGCATCTAATCTATATGGAACCTCGCGAAAAAGCCGCTACACTTCCCGAGATGCCTGGCGTCTATCTGTTCAAAGATGCTGGCGGAAAGGTTCTCTACGTCGGCAAAGCCGCCTCTCTTCGTAGCCGAGTCCGTTCCTACTTTCTCGAATCCAGTTGGATCAACGCCAAGACCGGCTCGCTCGCCCGCGAAATCGCCGATCTTGAAACCATTCTCGTTGGTAATGAACGCGAAGCCCTTGCCCTTGAACACAATTTAATCAAGAAATATCGCCCGAAATTCAACGTGCTACTTCGCGATGATAAAACCTATCCTTACATCAAGTTGACCATGGGCGAGAGATATCCTCGTGTCTATTTCACACGAAAAGTCAAAAAGGACGGCGCTCTCTATTTTGGTCCGTATTTTCCGCCGAGCCTGGCGAGACGCATTCTGCATTTCATTCACAAACGATTCTTGATCCCCTCCTGCTACGTCGACCTGACCAAGAATCATTCCCGTCCATGCCTGCAATTCCACATCAAGCGTTGCCAGGGCCCCTGCGTCGCCGGTCTAACCACCGACGACCGCTATGCCGAAGCCGTGCGGGATACCCGCCTCTTTCTCGAAGGCCGTCGCAGTGATCTCATCCGAAGCATCGAGCAGCGCATGTCGGCAGCAGCCGACAGCGAACTCTACGAACAAGCCGCTTCCTATCGCGATCTGTTACGCACACTGGAAGATATTGAGGAACGTCAGCGCATCGCCTCGGCCCAGGGCGACGATACCGACGTTTTGGGCTACTATGCGGAACCCCCACTCGTCGCTGCAAATTTATTCCACTTGCGCGGCGGACGCGTTGTCGACCGCCGTGAATTCTATTGGGAAGATATCGAAGCGTTTGATCCCCATGAATTCGTCCCGTCGCTTCTAAAGCAGTTTTATCTCGAAGCAGAATTTCTCCCTAAGCGCATTCATGTCCCCATCGATTTTGAAGACCGAGGACTTCTGGAGGAATTGCTGTCAGAAAAAGCCGGCCACAGGCTTGAAATCTTCACCCCGCAACGCGGCAGCAAAAGTTCTTTTCTTGACCTGGTGGAAAGCAACGCCAAGCACTCTTTCGATCAGCGCTTCCGCATCATGAAGCCGTCGTCTAAAGCCATTGCCGAAGCGCTCCAGAACACTCTCAATCTTCCGGAAGTCCCCAAGCGTATTGAAAGTTTCGACATCTCCCATATCCAGGGCACTGACACTGTCGCGTCCATGGTCGTTTGGGAAAACGGCAAGATGAAAAAGTCCGACTACCGAAAATTTATTATTCGCGGTGACCAAACCCGTGGCCTTGCTCAGGGCACTCGCCAGAACGATGATTTTGCCAGCATGTCTGAGGTCATCACGCGCCGCTACCGCCGCTTGCAGGAAGAGCAAAAACGTTTGCCAAATCTGGTTCTTATCGATGGTGGCATCGGTCAGTTACACGCCGCTGCGAAAGCGCTCGAAGCACTTCAGATCATCAATCAACCCATGGCCAGCATCGCCAAGAAAGAAGAAATCCTGTACATCCTCGGCCAGGAGGATGAGCCGTGCACTCTCGACCGCCATTCTCCTGTCCTTCACCTCATCCAACAGATCCGCGATGAGACCCACCGCTTCGCGGTCGCCTTCCACCGCCAGCGCCGGGGTGCCAAACAGAGGCAAACCGCTCTTCTGGAAATACCGGGCATCGGCCCCCGTACTTCACAGAAACTGCTCCAACGCTATGGCAGCATCGCCAATCTCCAGCGCGCTACTGTCGAGGAGCTGAACCGCATGCTTACCCGAAAAAGCGCCGAGAAAATCGTGGAATTCTTTGCGAACCCCGCGCCGGGCAAATAACCGCTATACACAATTATGATGGTTATCGTTCGTTGCAACTCTCTCATTCCTATGTTACTTTTCTTCTGGAGGGTGCAATGGCTGACAATGTTGGTTCCAAAGTATCGTATTTCATAGTAGGTCTTGGTGTGGGAGCCCTCATGGGCGTTTTGTTTGCCCCGAAATCCGGTGAGGACACCCGCGAATACCTTGCCAAGCGCGCCGATGACGGTCGAGATTTTGCCCAGAAGAAAGCCCGCGAATTGCGCGATCGCGCCGACGACCTTCTCGAACGCGGCAAAGAAGTTGCGTCTCGCAAACGGGAATCGATCAGTGCCGCCGTCGAAGCTGGCCGCGATGCTTTTCTGCGCGAATCGAAATCCTAAGTCCTGGTAGCAGCTCGTTAGATTGTCCTTGTTCGTCGACAGGACGGGGTGTGAATGCAAATGCAATTCTGGATGGAGTTCTTTAGCATCGTCGCCGCGATTGCGCTCGTCGTGCAAGTCGCGATTCTGATCGCATTGTTCCTGCAGCTCAAGAAAACTACTGAGTCGATCAATAAGGTGGTCGGCGACCTGCACACGCGCATGGGACCAATTCTTACTCGCACACAACTGCTTCTCGACGACACCCAGCCCAAACTGGCCACCCTGGTGGAAGACGCTTCGCAGATTGTTTACCTCGCCAGAGGGCAAGCCCAGAAGATGGACAAAATCGTCACCGAAGCGACCGATCGCGTCCGGGGACAGCTGGTTCGCGCTGACCGCATCCTGACCGGAACCCTCGAAGCTGTTGAGGATGCGGGATTTGCGGTGCGCAAAAACTTCATGGGACCGGTGCAGAAAGCCTCTGCCCTTGTACACGGTATCAAGATTGGTTTGGATGTGCTGCGTTCGCGGCGAAGTCACAAAGACAGAGTACGCGATCCGATCGAACAAGAAGACGAACTGTTCATCTAGCCCCGCTATTTTATCCAGCCACCTGCCAGAACTACATCACCCGAATAGACTGCCGCGGCTTGGCCCGGGGTGACGGCGCGTTGCGGCGAATCAAACCTGATGCGCGCGCAATTGCCCGGCAGCGCTTCCACTGTTGCCGGCGCCGCTTGATGCTTGTGACGAATCTTCACTTCCGCAGAGAAGGGCGCCGTTGGCTCGCTGATCGAAATCCAGTTCACATCTTCAATTTCAACCGCCGAGCTACGCAGGGCGGCATCTTCAGCTACAACCACTCGGTTGTTTTTCGAATCGATCGATAAGACATAGAGGGGCTTGCCCGCCGCCAATCCCAGGCCCTTGCGCTGGCCGATGGTATAGTTGTGCACTCCGTTGTGATGGCCGATTACCGCGCCATCTTCTCTGACAATGTCCCCTTCGGCGCTCGTTACAGGCAGTTTGCGTTCGAGCGAATACGCCTGAATAAATTGCACGTAATTGCCGTTTGGCACGAAGCACAATTCCATGCTCTCCGGTTTTTCCGCAACCGGCAGATTCATTCTACGCGCCAGTGCTCGGACTTCATCCTTCGATAGCTCTCCGAGCGGAAACTCGCTGCGTGCAAGCTGCTCTTGCGTCAAACCCCACAAGAAATAGGATTGATCCTTCGAATCTTCGCGGGCGCGCAGCAATTGGTAGCGGCCGTTCGCTTCGGCGAAACGGATACGTGCGTAATGACCGGTCGCCAATGTCTCCGCGCCGATTTGTCGCGCCATGCGCAGCAGCGGTTCAAACTTGACATCGGTGTTGCAGTTGGTGCAAGCGATCGGCGTACGTCCGGCAAGATATTGCTCGACGAACGGGCGGACCACGCGCCGCTCGAATTGATCTTCAAAATTGACGACGTAGTGAGGGAAATCGAGCTGCTGCGCCACGCGTTTGGCGTCGTACACATCGTCAAGCGAGCAGCAGCGGTGCTGCTCCGGCCCGTCTCCCTGCAATTCAGGCAAGCGGCGCTGATTCCACAGTTGCATCGTTAGGCCAACAATTGGGCGTCCTTGCCGCTGCAGCACCGCGGCCACGGTCGAGGAATCAACACCACCAGACATGGCTACGGCGACGAGGCCGGGCGTGAGCTCCGCCACGGCTGCCGGCAGGGAATCCAGTGCGATCGATCCGTTCATATTCGGCTATTTCTATTGTACAGGAGCGACGCGTTAGAGGAACGGCGGAAAAAGATAACAAAGAGTTTCCGCTCTAAAGTTGCTAGAGACTCAGCGAAGCGTGATGGCCTGCCTGCGGTAGGTCGGCGAGAGTCCGCGAAGTTGCGCGACGGCCGCGGGCACAATCTCTAACGTCCTGTCGATATCCTCTTCCGTGGTGTGGCGCCCCAGGCTGAAGCGGATGCTGCTGCGTGCGTCAGGCGCCGTAAGACCAATTGCGGTGAGCACGTGCGAAGGTTCGACGGCGCCAGAGGAGCACGCGGCACCAGTCGAGCAGGCCAAGCCCTTTAGGTCCAGCGCGATGATGAGAGCTTCGCCTTCAATACCCGGAAAGCGGATGTTCGTGGTGTTCGGAGTGCGCGAGGCCTGGGCCCCGTTGGCGTGAGCATCGGGAATTCGCGCAAGCAAGCCTTGTTCAAGTTTGTCGCGCAGGGCGGAGATTCGGGCGTTGTCGTCTGCAAGAGCAATGCGCGCGAGTTCGGCGGCTTTGCCCAGTCCGACGATGCCAGGCACATTTTCTGTGCCGGGGCGGAATCCGCGCTGGTGGTGTCCACCGTAGAGCAATTGCTTCAAACGCGTGCCACTCTTGATGTAGATCGCACCGACTCCTTTTGGCGCGTAAATCTTGTGTCCAGATAGCGCCAGCAAATCGAGTTTGTACGCTTGCACATCGACCAGGATTTTTCCCGCCGATTGCACGGCGTCGGTGTGGAAGTAGACGTCAGCTTCGGCGGCAATCTTGCCGATTTCGGCTAGCGGCTGAACTGTTCCGATTTCGTTGTTGGCGTGCATTACGCTAATCAGAATCGTTTCCGGCCTGATTGCTTGGCGGAGTTCGCCGAGATCGATCAAGCCCTGGCGATTTACCGCGAGGTAGGTGACCCCGATGCCTTTTTTTTCCAGCGCCTGGCAAGTGTTGAGCACCGCTTCGTGTTCGATCGAAGTGGTGATGATGTGCGGCGTCCCGTTTTCCGCGCGGGGCGCGTTCTGGGCGACACCAAAGATGGCGTGATTGTCCGATTCCGTTCCGCCGCTGGTAAAAACGATCTCTTGCGCACGCGCTTTGATCAGTGCGGCGACTTGTTCGCGTGCTGTCTCCACCGCCGCGCGTGCGCGTTGCCCGAAATTATGAATGGAAGACGCATTGCCAAAATCCTCGGAAAAGAAGGGAAGCATGGCGTCGAGCACCGCAGCGTCGACGGGGGTAGTGGCGTTGTGATCTAGGTAGACGCGCCGCATGGGAGTGGAATCTTCAGAATAGAGCGTCTCGAGCGACGAAGCAACAATCCCCCCGCGTGAGCCCGCGTGAGCGCGTGAGCGGACCGTGATCGCCGGTCGCCCGGTCCTCTTTCGATCGCTCGTGACCCCAGTAGCTTTCTTGCCCGTCAACGGTCGTAGTAACGACCGTTGATTTCCTCCCCCATGATGGCAAACTCGCTCCTAGAACTGTCCAGTGGATCGGACTTCCAGGAAAAACCGATCGCAGGAACGTTAACTTCCGCCTCTAATTGGCACGACGCCCGAGTCCCTGTGAACCGAAAGTGCTTGGAGGGATCATCATAGTTCACAACCTCTCCGGTTGATCTCCAAACCATCTTGAAACTCATTCGTGCCGGAGTGGCGACAGAATCAAGGGCCGGCCAACGCGGTTGATCAACCACCTGAACGCCCCGCATTTCAAGCGTGAAGGTGTTCCCGTCTGTACTAATCGTCAGACCGCGCTCAGCAACAGGAACGACCCAGTAAAGACCCGTGGGCGCAATCGGAGGGTGTAGATCGTGTATCTGGTTTGCGGGGACCGCCGGTCCCCGGAACAACGTCAGTCATATGTGAGCGAAAGTGCCGCGCTGCGCCGCCCGCGCCGCCCAGTATTCTCCCTGCATAAGCCCGTAGTCCGTTGTGGGGCTGCCAAAGGCGATCCGAGTTCCTTGATTGTCGGTTCCCATTCCGGTAAACGTGCTGCATCGGGCCACGCGCCCTTTGAAATGATAGATATGAGCTGGTTCAAGGTTTGGGCCCGCCGGCTGATTGTGGCTCCCATTCTTATCCAAC
>DATFZN010000004.1:0-16973 GCA_035314425.1 Candidatus Acidiferrum sp.
CCCGACGCCCACAATCTGCATCGTCGCCGGATCGACATATTTCCGCGAAACGCGTTGCACATCATCCGCACTTATCGCCGAAATCTGCGCCGGGTAGTTATCCCAATAATCCGCTGGCAAATTATAAATTTTCTGTTGTTCCGCAAAGTTCAGCAATTGCTCCGGGTGTTCTAGAGATAGGGCAAAACCCGCCACCACCGCACGCCGAGCATCATCCAACTCGGCCGGAGGCACTTTTTCGTCGCGCATCCGGTTAAACTCGATCCAGAACTCGGTCATCGCTCCTTCCGTTACTTCCGTGCGCAGATCGCCACCAGCGCGAAACGGCCCGGCGTACTTCTCGGCCGTGAACGTGCTGTACACTCCGTAGGTGTACCCCTTCGCTTCCCGCAGATTCAAAAATAGCCGCGCCGCCGCACCTGCTCCCAGAATCTGGTCCATAACCACCATCGAAGGATAATCCGGGCTGGTTCGATCGATCGCAATATTGCCCATCGCCAAGGTCGTCTGCACCGACCCCGGCCGGTCTACGATATATACGTGCGGGGCCTTCCGCTCGCTTGTTGCGGGAATCGCCGGCACCTTGAACTCGCTCTTCGGCCACTTGGCAAGCCATTCGTTCAGTTTTGCAATCGTGGCCTTGGCATCCACATCTCCTGTGATTCCCAGTAAGGTGTTCTGCGGCGCGTACCGTTCCTTATGCCATTGCGCCAACTTCTCCGGCGTCAAGGCATCGATCGATTCCGGAGTCCCGGCGACCGTTGCCGCCGGATGATCGCCATAGACGGCTCGGTCAAATCGTTCGGTTGCCAAAAAGTTTGGCTGCTGTCTCTGCTGGATCAATTGAACCTTCAGCCGTTGTTTTAATATTGCCAATTCGCTGTCCGGAAAATTCGCGTTGAGCATTAAATCCACGGCAAGGGGAAACCACGCGTCAAAGTTATCCGATAACCCAGACGCGCCGACGCTCGCCGAATCATCCCCAAAAGGCGCGCTGGCAAAGAACGAAGCCCCTAGCCGGTCGATATCCTCATTGATCTGTTTGCTGGTTCTCGTGGGAGTCCCTTCCCGCAGCATTTGCGCGGTCACCCCAGCCAATCCGTGCTCATTTGCTGGCTCCCACAACGCTCCGGCCCCTTCAATCGTGAAGTCCACGGTTACGATAGGGAATCTGTGGTCTTCCAGAATCAGCACCGTCATCCCATTGGCCAGTTTTGTTTCCACCGGTTTTGGTAGCTTTACCCGGAGAACTTCCTTTGAAACGGGAGCCAAGTTCTTCCTCTCAACTTTGCTCGCCGAAATCGCCTTGGAATCGCCAGGTGCCTGCGCAAACAGGGAAGCGGCCCAAAAGGTTGTCGCCAGAACGATTCGGCTGGCGATTCGAGTTGGCACGCTCTGGTTTGGTCTCGGCCTCATTCGCATCATCTCCATCATCTAATTTCCGCCAGCCGCGCCGGCTGCTGCTTTGGGTTTTGGGATTGTCATAATTACGCTGCGATTCGTCGAGACGAGATATTTCTTCGCCACTCGCATCAGATCCTCTTTGGTGACGGAATCGAGCCGCGTCTCTTCCGTATTGATCACTTCCGGATCGTTCCACGCCACAGTGTAATAGGCGAGTTGCACCGCGCGAGACAGCGTGCTCGACAACTGTGCTGCATGATCGTGCCGATACTTCAACCGAACCTTCTCGAGTTCCCAATCCGCTACCGGCTCCGTCTGCACTTTGTCGATTTGCGCGTAGACGGTTTTCTCCACGTCTTCCATTTTTATGCCCGGTCTCACGAGCGCGATCACCGAGGCCAATCCTGTCGCTCTTCTTGCTGCGGTATTGGCAAACACGTTAGCAGCCAGCTGTTGATCCTTCACCAACTCTTGGTAGAGTCGCGAAGACTGCCCCGAGCCCAGAATGCTCATGAGCACGTTCAGCGGCATATAATCCGGCGCGTTATACGCCGGAATCTTGTACACGATGTCGAGTCGCGGGACTTGCGCAAATCCATCTTCCACTGTCTTCTGCCGTTCCGCTGTCTGCTTCGGCTCGGTCATATCCGGCCGCGCAGGCGCGGATTGCGGCGGAATTCCCTCAAAGTACTTCTTGATTTTTTGGAGTGCTTCTTCTGCCTTGAAATCGCCGACCAGCGCCAGCACCGCATTGTTCGGAGCGTAGTAAATTCGAAAGAAAGTCTTGAGCTCTTCGAGCGAAGCCGCGTTCAAATCCGCCATCGAGCCGATCGTCGAATGCTTATATCCGAAATTGTCATACGCCGTGTCCGTGATAGCTTCTGAAGTTTTTCCGTAGGGTTGGTTGTCCACTCGCAGCCGCCGCTCTTCCTCGACCGCATTCCGTTGGTTATCCAGATTGGCCTGCGTTACCGCCAGCGATTTCATTCGGTCCGCTTCGAGAAACAATCCGAGGTCCAGTTGATTCGCGGGCAAGGTCTCGAAATAATTCGTGCGATCGGTATTCGTGGTTCCATTCATTCCGCCGCCGTTATTCTCAATCAGAATGAAATGCTCGCCCTTGCCCACATTTTCCGAACCCTGGAACATCATGTGTTCAAATAAATGGGCGAATCCGGTGTGCCCGGGCAATTCATCGCGAGAGCCAACGTCGTAGGTCACGCAGATCGAATAGGTTGGCGTGGAATGATCTTCACTGAGTACCACGCGCAGCCCATTTTTCAGCGTGTATCGCTCAATGGGGATTTTGGCCGCAGACCGCTCTGGTACCTTTTTTTGCGCTGTAGCGGGGCTTTGCGCATAAGAAAAATCAGCCCTTAGACTAGAGAGCAGCATGCCGCCAATCAACCAAGCATTCAGTGCTCGTTTCATCCCCATACCCTTCTCCCGCTAGCAGAGCCAAAGCAGAAAGCCCCGGTTCATCAAAGCGCCGGGGCTTTTCACTACTGTGTTCAGCTTCGCCATCACTCAAGCATCTGCCGCAGTACATACTGCAAAATCCCGCCATGCTGATAATAAGAAACTTCCTCCGGCGTGTCGATCCGGACAGTCGCCGTGAACTTTGTTTCTCTCCCACCGGTCGCCTTGGCATGTACGCTGACCAGCTTTTTCGGTGCCAAGCTAGAGATCCCCTCGATCGCAAACACCTCGTGTCCTGTCAGTCCCAGGGTCTCGCAATTTTCGCCGTCCTTGAATTCCAGCGGCAGCACTCCCATGCCCACTAGATTGCTCCGGTGGATTCGTTCGTAGCTCTCCGCGATGACTGCGCGGACTCCCAGCAGCCGCGTTCCCTTTGCCGCCCAATCGCGTGAGGAACCGGAACCGTATTCCTTTCCGGCCAGCACCACAAGTGGAATCCCTTCTTCCCGGTATTTCACGGCCGCATCGTAAATGAACATTTTTTCGCCATCGGGAAGATGCAACGTCCAGCTACCTTCCGTTCCCGGCGCCAATTCATTGCGCAACCGAATGTTCGCAAACGTGCCGCGCATCATTACTTCATGATTCCCCCGGCGCGCTCCGTAGGAATTGAATTCATGCGGCTTCACGCCATGCGCCATCAAATATTTCCCGGCAGGGGAATCTAGGGCAATCGAACCAGCCGGAGAAATATGATCGGTAGTCACACTGTCTCCCAGAATTGCCAGCACACGCGCTCCATCGAGGTCAGCCAGCGGCAGAGGATTCTTTGGCATATTCTCAAAATAAGGCGGCAATTTGATGTACGTCGAATGCGGATCCCATTGGTAAAGGTCGCCCGCGGGAACTGGCATCGATTTCCAATGCGCATCACCTTCAAACACTTCGCTATAAACCTTCTGATATTGCTCGGTTGTGACGGCCGCGCGCACGGTGGCTTCTACTTCTTCGGGCGTCGGCCAGATATCTTTCAGATAAACGGCTTTGCCACTCTTGTCGAATCCCAGCGGCTCGGTCGTCAAATCCAAGTCCATCCGGCCCGCCAGCGCGTAAGCAACAACCAAGGGAGGCGAAGCCAAATAATTCGCCCGCACCAACGGATGGACACGCCCTTCAAAATTTCGGTTGCCGCTCAACACCGCTACCGCCACCATGTTGTTTTCTTTTATGGCGGCGCCAATCGCTTCGGGCAATGGCCCGCTGTTGCCGATGCAGGTCGTGCAGCCATATCCAACGAGGTTAAATTTCAGTCGATCGAGATACGTCGTAAGCCCTGCGGCCTCTAAATAATCTGTCACTACTTTTGAGCCGGGCGCCAAACTTGTCTTTACCCACGGCTTCACTTGTAACCCACGCTCAACCGCTTTTTTCGCTAGCAATCCCGCGCCAAGCATCAACGACGGATTCGAGGTATTCGTGCAACTGGTAATGGCAGCGATGACCACAGCTCCGCTTGAGAGCTCAAACGCATCGCCGTTCTTCTTCACCGGAACTTGTTTCGCGGCCACGCCGCCTAACACTTTCGTAAACGAACTTTTGGCATTCTTCAACGTTACGCGATCCTGTGGCCGCTTCGGTCCGGCGAGCGTCGGCTCAACGGTATCCAAATCCAGTTCCACTTTTTCACTGAACATCGGTTCCGGCGTTAGCTCCGTGCGGAAAAGCATCTGTTCTTTGCAGTATGCTTCTACCAATGCGACGTGTTCGTGCGATCGCGCCGTGAATCGCAGATACGCCAGGGTCTCGTCATCCACGGGGAAGAACCCCATCGTTGCGCCATATTCCGGTGCCATGTTCGCAATCGTGGCCCGGTCCGGCACGCTCAAGGTCGACAAGCCCGAGCCATAAAATTCCACGAACTTTCCGACTACGCCTTTTTTACGCAGAATTTCCGTAACCGTCAAAACCAGATCCGTTGCCGTCGTTCCTTCCCTCAACCGCCCGTCGATCTTGAATCCCACCACTTCCGGAACCAGCATCGAAAGCGGTTGACCAAGCATCGCGGCTTCTGCTTCGATGCCCCCTACGCCCCAGCCAAATACGCCGAGCGAATTCACCATCGTGGTGTGCGAATCCGTGCCCACCAGAGAATCCGGATAAGCTTCCAGCCGGTTGCCATTCGGCATCGAGCACACCACTCGCGCTAAATACTCGATGTTAACCTGGTGACAGATTCCCGTGTCTGGCGGGACAACTTTGAAATTTCGGAACGCAGTCTGTCCCCAGCGCAAAAATGCATAGCGTTCGAAGTTGCGCTGAAATTCCAATTCTGCATTCAATGCAAACGCTCCGGCATTTCCAAAATTATCTACTTGCACCGAATGGTCGATCACCAATTCCGCTTCAAACAGCGGATTGATCCGTTTGGGGTTTCCGCCCATGTTCTGCATTGCTTCCCGCATCGTGGCTAGGTCAACGACGGCGGGCACGCCGGTGAAATCCTGCAGCAGCACCCGTGCCGGCATGAACGCGATCTCGCGCTGCACTCCGTTTGGAGTCCACTTCGCCAGCGCACGAATGTCATCGGCGCGCACAAAGCGCCCGTCTTCAAATCGCAACAAATTTTCCAGCAATATCCGCAGAGAGAAAGGCAGCGTTTCAATCGCGCTCACTCCTTGCTTCTCCAATTTTTCCAAGCGCTGAATTTCAAACACCTGCGCGCCAACATTTAATTTGTCCCGGGTTGCGAAGGAATTTGTCGCGGAAATGGGCATCCTGTTGGTCCTTTCACGACTGCTCGAATCAATATAATAACCGAAATCCACGGACGGCGTGGAGACCGCTATAATGAATCCGTGAACGTTGTTTTGATTTCAACGTACGAGTTGGGCCGTCAGCCCTTTGGCCTCGCTTCTCCTGCGGCTTGGCTGCGAAAACGCGGCCACGAATTGACCTGCCTCGATCTTTCCCGCGAGCAATTAAACGAATCCGTCATCCGAGGCGCAAAACTCGTCGCTTTCTACGTTCCGATGCATACCGCGACGCGCCTCGCCTTGGAATTTCTTCCGCTAATCAAGCGCCTCAACCCCGAAGCCCATCTTTGTGCTTACGGTCTCTACGCTCCTCTTGCCGCAGAAAGCTTTCTAGCGCTCGGTGTCACCAGTTTGTTTGGCGGCGAATTTGAGCAGCCACTTGCCGACTTAGTTGAACACCTCGCGGGACTCTCGGCCGACCCGCAGATTCATCCTTTGCACTCCAATATCTCGCTCGTCCGTCAGCGCTTCCTGGTGCCCGACCGAGCCGGCCTTCCCCCCCTTCGCTCCTATGCCCACTTGATACTTCCCTCAGGCCAACATCGCACCGTGGGCTATACGGAAGCCAGTCGCGGCTGCAAACATCTCTGCCGCCATTGTCCGATCGTGCCCGTTTACAAAGGTGTTTTCCGCATCGTCGATCGCGAAATCGTTCTCGCCGATATCCGCCAGCAAGTTTCCGCTGGGGCTCAACACATCACTTTTGGTGACCCCGATTTCTTCAATGGACCGGGCCACGCCATTCCGCTGGTCGAAGCCCTGCACAAGGAATTTCCTGACCTCACCTACGATGTCACCATAAAGGTTGAACATCTGCTGCGGAACGCAGATTCACTTCCTGCGTTACGCAATTCCGGCTGTCTATTCGTAGTGACCGCAGTCGAATCACTCGACCGGCAAATTCTTGCCAAGCTAGACAAAGGTCACACCCGCGAGGATTTCTTCCGCATCATCGAACTTTTCCGTCATGCCGGCCTGGCCCTGCAACCTACTTTCGTCCCGTTCACCCCTTGGACCACGTTCGACAATTACCTCGATCTCCTGATAGAGATCCGCCGCCTCAATCTGATCGAATCCGTCGCTCCTATTCAGCTGGCCATTCGCCTTCTCATTCCGCCGGCGTCTCGTATCCTGGAACTCGAAGACGTTCAGAAAATAATCGGCCCATTTGATGCGCAAGCCCTCGTCTATCCCTGGCGGAATCTGAACCCAGCCTTGGACCGATTGGCCAGCGAACTCCAGGAAATTGTTGCCAGCAGCGAAAAATCAAAACAATCCCGTTCCGAGGTATTTGAATTGATCTGGCTGGCCACAAATCGCGCCGCAGGCCGATCGATTCCGCAAATGTCGTTTCCCATCCACACCCGACCTCAGACCGTCCCACACCTCAGCGAGCCCTGGTATTGTTGAGCGGAACCCACCGGGGACCAGTTGGCCCCCATCAGAAAAGCCAGAGACTCCATCCGCAAAGCTGAATCCTTCCTCTAGTCACACCTGGGCCCCGTGCCGTGACCTGATAGAATTTCATCAGGACAGACCAATGCCGCTTTCCAAACGAGTTCTTCTGTTCGCGTCGAAGCTCGGCTATCAAACCCGGGCCTTCGGTTCCGTGGCCGAAAAACTTGGCGTTGAACTCGTCCTCGTTACTGACCGCTGCCACCGTCTTGAGGATCCCTGGCGTGATCAGGCCATCCCCGTCCACTTCGAAAATCCCGAAGACGCCGCTGCCTCCATCCTTCGCGCTCAACGCGGCCATCGCATCGATGGAATCTTGGCTTTGGGTGATCGTCCGACTCCCACCGCCGCCTATGCCGCGCGCTCGCTCGCCATACCCTTCCATCACCCCTCGAGCGTCATTGCCTGCCGCAACAAACTCCGCATGCGCGAAATCTTCCGCGACTCCGGTCTCCCAGTTCCCAAATTCCACTCGCTCCCATTTCACCCTCCCGCAGAACCAGCTTTGCTCGGCATCTCTTATCCCTGCGTTCTAAAGCCGCTCTCACTCTCGGCCAGCCAGGGTGTTGTCCGTGCCAATAATCGCGAGGAATTTCTTGCCGCAGCAACTCGCCTCAAGCACTTGCTCGAATCCCCAGAAATCCGCGTAACTCGCGAACCGAATCTCGACCAGATGTTGGTGGAAGACTATCTCCCCGGCCGGGAAGTAGCCGCGGAGGGACTCCTTACCGAAGGTCAGCTGCGCATCCTGGCGATTTTCGACAAGCCCGACCCCCTCGAAGGGCCTTTCTTTGAAGAAACGATCTACATCACGCCATCCCGCCTACCGCTGGACCTCCAGCATTCCATCGAAACAAGTTTCCGCAGCGCGGCCGCGGCACTCGGCCTGTCCCATGGTCCCGTCCACGGTGAATTCCGTATCAACGAACATGGCGTCTGGCCCATCGAGATCGCTCCACGCCCGATCGGCGGAATGTGCGCGCAGGCCCTTCGCTTCGTGCCGGCCAAGCAACCCGCCACGAGCCTCGAAGAACTGCTCCTTCGTCATTCTCTCGGCCTGCCGGGCGCAGACGCCCCGCGCGAACAACTGGCCTCAGGTGTCATGATGATTCCGGTTCCCCAAAGCGGCACATTTCAAGAAATGGAGGGACTCGAACGCTCCCTACAAACTCCGGGCGTTACTAGCATTGAAATCACCGCGCGCCTCTACGATTACATCGTTGCCTGGCCGGAAGGCGCGAGCTATTTGGGTTTTATTTTTGCTCGTGGGACCGATCCTGAGGATGTGGAAGCGGCCATCCGCGCCGCCCATGCCAAACTTCACTTCACTCTTGTTCCAGGATTGCCCGTCGAACACCCCCTCACGGGCACGGTGTAAACGCCGGGTTGCCAAGCGGCATCGGTTTAGCCCTTGGCTTTTGGCGCCACATATCCTTCCGGCAGCTTCGCGCCTTCTCCAAAGAAAAACTGCTCCATCTGCTCGCCCATAATTTTTTGCGAATTCGGGTCCAGGGGATTCAACCGGTACTCGTTCATCACCATCTTCGAGTACTCAACCCAGAGCTTCCACGCTTCCTTCGACACATGGTCATACACCCGCTGCCCCAACTCACCTTTCCAAGGCACACGGTCCAACCCAGGCAATTCCTTGCCGATTTTCACACATTGCACCATTCGCGTGCCCGGTTTTACCGGTTCGCTCGGCGGGGGGGGCGTCGGTCCGCAGTTATCGTTGGCCATCCATTTCCTCCTGGTCGAAACTCCATTCTCCGCCAGGCAAACGCCTGTTGCAAGCCGCTCAGAGCCGTCGCAAAAAGTTACGGCTTGGCGCAACCCCAATTTAGCCTGGCTCGATTTCCTCGGCCTCGCGCGGCGATGGTCAGCTGGATTGGGTTTATCTTGCTCTGCTCGAGCGCTCGCTTCCGAGGTCCTGTTCGATTTTTGTCCTTTTGTCTGAGCCAGACATCTGATATCTCTCAATGGCCAATGGGAGGCTGCCTTGACCACCATCACTACTCTCTTTTGGGATATCGGGGGCGTCATTCTCACCAACGGATGGGATCGCCAGGCGCGCCGCCAGGCGGCCGAGGCCTTCGACCTAGACTGGGACGAATTGCAGGATCGCCATGATCTAGCCTTTCCGGCCTTTGATACCGGCCACATCACACTCGATCAATATCTGGATCGGACCCTTTTCTATAAGCCGCGGCCCTTCACGCGCGAAGAGTTTACCGCCTTTATGTTTGCGCAATCACAGGAATACCCGGAGACCCGCGCCGTTTTGACCAGGCTGGCAAGCACTGGAAAATACTTTACCGCCGCCATCAACAACGAACCTTTCGAGCTCAACCAATACCGCATCGAGGCTTTTAATCTTCGCAACGAATTCCAAGCTTTCTTCAGCTCCTGCTATGTCTACGCCCGCAAACCTGACGAAGCTATTTTTCGCATTGCGCTCTCTGTGACCCAACGCGCTCCGGAACGCTGCGTTTTCATCGATGACCGGTCGATCAACCTCGAAAACGCGCGCCGTCTCGGGATGCATGTCATTCATCATCAGGGTGCTGCGAAATTGGTGGCAGATCTTCAATTGTTAGGGATTGCGGTATAGTGCTAGACGGTCTTATGCAGATTGCGTTGCTTTCCGGAGGGCTTTGATGTCCGACCAAATTCGGTCCAGTTCAATGTATGGCGGTGTTGCCGATCCTTGTACCGTGGTTCTTTTTGGGGCTTCCGGTGATCTTGCCAAGCGCAAGGTTTTGCCCGCTATGTACGATCTTGTGCAGCACAACGCCCTTGGCGAGCGCTACGCCATTGTTGGTTTTGCCCGCACGGAAATGAGCAACGAAACCTTTCGCTCTATGACGGGCGAAGCAGCCAAAACCATCTCTGAAGTTGGTCCCATCGATCCCAGCAAATGGAACGAATTCGCTTCTAACCTCTATTATTCGCACGGTGATTACGCCGATCAGAATTCCTATGCTGAACTGGCCAAGTTCCTGCAGACCCTTGAAGCCGAGAAAAATCTCGGTGGCAGCCGTCTTTTCTATCTGTCCACGCCGCCGGAAGTCTACCCCCACATCGTCGAACAGCTTGGCCGGGCAGGCTTATCGCGCCCTTCCGACACGAACTCCTGGGTCCGCATCATCATCGAAAAACCATTTGGCCGCGACCTGGCTTCTGCCAGGGAACTCAACAAAATTGTCTTGAATGTCTTTGACGAAAAGCAGGTCTACCGCATCGATCACTACCTTGGCAAGGATACGGTGCAAAACCTTTTGGTTCTTCGCTTCGGCAACGGCATTTTCGAACCACTCTGGAATCGCAACTACGTGGATCACGTCCAGATCACAGCCTCTGAAACCCTTGGCGTCGAACGTCGTGGTGGCTTCTATGAAACTGCGGGCGCTCTCCGTGACATGATTCAGAGCCACGTCCTACAACTCACTTCGCTTGTCGCTGTGGAACCGCCTGCTTCCTTCGACGCCACCGCCGTGCGCAACGAAAAATTGAAGGTCCTCCAATCCATCCGGCCCTTCAACCTGGAAATGGTGGCCCAATCCGTAGTCCGCGGCCAATATGCTCCCGGCAAGATGGGTGACAAATCATTGCCGGGCTATCGCCAGGAAGCCAACGTCGACCCCAATTCCCGCACCGAAACCTTCGTGGCGATGCGTCTGCCAATTGACAACTGGCGCTGGGCCGGAGTTCCTTTCTATTTGCGCACCGGTAAACGTCTAGCCAAGCGCAGCACCGAAATCATGATCCAATTCCGCCGTGCCCCCCACATCGTTTTTCGAGAACGCGAAGTCGAGCCCAATCGCCTTATTCTCAATATTCAGCCGGAAGAGGGTATCTCCATCTCCTTTGGTGCGAAAAAGCCCGGAACGGAAATGAACATCGGCAATGTCACCATGAATTTTAATTATCTCGAAGGCTTTGGCAATGGTTCGCGTAGCGCCTACGCCACGCTACTGAACGACTGCTTGCGGGGTGACGCCACGCTGTTTGATCGTGGTGACAGCGTCGAAGCTGCCTGGTCCCTGATTGACCCCATCCTAGACGTCTGGACCGCAGCCAAGACCGCCGCATTGCCCATTTACCCTTCCGGCAGTTGGGGTCCAAAAGAGTCCGAGCAGCTACTCGAACGCGACGGCAGACAATGGTATAACCCTTAAATCGGTTTAATTCTGACCTTTCTGAGGGAGGCCGTGTGATTCTCGCTGGCGACGTGGGCGGTACCAAGTGCAATCTGGCACTTTTCAGAGAACGGGATGGCAAGCTTGAAGTTGTTTTTCGACAGCGCTTCGCCAGCAAAGATTTCTCCAAATTTGAATTCATCGTTAAGGAATTTGCCCGCCAGGCGGTCCCTCATGTCGGCAAGGAAAAAATCTTTGCGGCCGGATTCGGAGTTGCTGGTCCGGTCATCAACAATCGAATCCATGCCACAAATCTTCCTTGGATCATCGATGCGGATAGCCTCTCAGAGAATCTCGAGGTAAAGCCCATCATTCTGATGAACGACCTTGGCGCTACGGGCCACAGCCTCGGTCATCTCCCTCCCGAGGAATTTGCGGTGTTAAATGCCGGTCAACCGGTTATGGGCGGAACCCGCGCGCTCCTGGCTGCCGGCACTGGTTTGGGCGAATCCATTTTGTTCTGGGACGGCCATCGCTATCATGTCGTTCCCTCTGAGGGGGGGCACTCGGATTTTGCACCTCACACCGCCCAACAAATCGAACTGCTACGCTTCATGCGCCGTCGCTATCCCCAGGTAAGTTGGGAACTGATTCTTTCTGGCCGCGGTTTTCGCACGCTGCACGAATTTCTTTCCTCTAGCGTAACGCATCCTGTTTTTGAAGACCCTGACGCCGACCCCGCCCCGTTCATCACTAGGAGCGGCTTGGACAAGTCCTGCGCCGTTTGCGTGGAAACCCTGGACCTCTGGTGCTCGGTCTACGGCGCCGAAGCGGGCAATCTCGCTCTTAAAGTCTTAGCCCTTGGTGGCGTTTATGTTGCCGGTGGCATTGCGGTCAAAATTCTTCCCAAAATTCAGGACGGCACTTTCTTCAAAGCCTTCAAAGACAAGTGGCATTTCGCCGAAGTTCTTTCCAACGTTCCGGTCTCGGTCGTCCTCAACGAATCCGCCCCCCTCGTCGGCGCTGCCTACGAAGCCCTGGCCGCAATCCGGTAATCCGTCGATCCCTTCTATCCGAAACTTCCAGCACTCCTCCTGGGTCACTCCCTCCTCCTGCTTAGGTCTTCCTGCCATCCGGCAACCTTACCGATTTTTTTGGTAAACTGTCAGCCTGTTTTGGTCCTCGCGACCGTCATCAGTCAGTCTGCAAGCCCTGTCGGATTTATTCCGCAGGCACGGAGAAACTTTCATGGGCAGTACCCCAACCACCGCCGTCATCGAGGTCCTCAACTACGTCAACGCAGGCTGGCGTAAAACCTCCGCCACCGCTTTTTTCGACGTCAGCAATCCGGCCACCAACGAAATTGTCGCGCGCACTCCGGCGTCCACCAAAGCCGACGTCGACGCTGCCGTCCAGTCTGCCGCCGACGCCTTTCCCGCTTGGCGCCGCACTCCTCCGGGCGAACGCATTCAATATCTCTTCAAGCTCAAATATCTTCTTGACCAGCACATCGATGAACTTGCTCGGATCATCACTCTCGAAAACGGCAAGACCGTTGGCGAGGCCAAAGCCGAAATTCGCCGCGGCATCGAAAACGTCGAAGTCGCCTGCGGCATCCCCTTGATGATGCAGGGCTACAACCTCGAAGATGTCACGCCTGGCGTTGACGAAACCCTAATTCGCCAGCCACTCGGCGTGGTTGCGGCGATTACTCCATTCAATTTTCCGGCGATGATCCCGTTCTGGTTTTTGCCCTACGCCATTGCCTGCGGCAACACTTTGGTTCTGAAACCCAGCGAGCGCGTTCCTCTCACCATGCGCCGGGCGATCGAACTGATCGAGCAAACCGGTTTGCCCAAAGGTGTTGTCAATCTCGTCAATGGCGGTAGGGAAGTGGTCGACGCGCTTTGCGATCATCCCACGATCCGCGCCGTCAGCTTCGTCGGTTCCACGCCTGTCGCCAAACACGTCTATCAACGCGCGGCGGCCAGCGGCAAGCGCATGCAGTGCCAGGGCGGTGCAAAAAATCATGTCATCGTTCTTCCTGACGCCGACATGGATCTGGCCAAACAGATCATCAGCGATTCCGCGTTCGGTTGCGCTGGGCAGCGCTGCCTTGCCGTCTCTGTCGCTGTCACCATCGGCGAAGCGCAAAAAACATTTCGCGAGGCGATCGCCGATGCCGCCTCCTCTCTCCGAGTTGGGTATGGTCTCGAGACTGGGATTCAGATGGGTCCGGTCATCACCAAAGAGAGCAAAGCACGGATCGAGTCCTTGATCGCCACGGGCATCTCCGATGGGGCAAAAGCAATCGTCGACGGCCGCAATCCCAAAATGGGCAGCTACGAAAATGGCAATTTTTTGAAGCCTACCATTCTCGATGGTGTGCCTGCTTCCAGCTCGCTTGCCAACACGGAGATTTTCGGCCCCGTCCTCAGCCTGATCCATGCGGATTCGATCGACGAAGCCATCGATTTCATTCGCAATAGCCCCTACGGCAATCAGGCTTCGCTGTTCACCACAAGCGGCAGCGCCGCCCGCAAATTCCGCTACGAAGCACCCGCGGGTAACATCGGCATCAACATCGGTGTCGCCGCTCCAATGGCCTATTTCCCCTTCAATGGCTGGAAAGAAAGCTTCTTTGGCATCGTCCACGCCCAAGGCAGAGACGCGGTCGAGTTCTACACCGAATCTAAAATCGTAGTCGAGCGTTGGTCTCGCCAGGAAACCCGCAAGTTCTAATCGCGCCGGTTGGGGCTCGGGTGCACACCCTCGGCCGTCGTCTTTGAACTTTAACTTCTAGCGCTCACCTGCTATTTTCTCCCCATGTCTACCACGCCTCTCCGCCTCAACATCAATCCGCAGGTGGAGTGTGCCGAAACGCTGGCCTCGCATTTCTACACCGATCCGGCGGTCCTCGTCCGCGAAAAGGAAAAGATCTTTCGCCGCGCCTGGCAGCTCGTCGGCACAGTGAGCCAACCTTGCGGTGAGGTCAACGGTACGAAGCGCACGATCGGAGATCCTGAGTCCTTTTTCACCGTCGACATCCAAGGAGAACCCGTCGTCGTCACGCGCGACAAGTCCGGCACTCTTCGCGCCTTCAGCAACGTCTGCCGTCATCGCGCCGGACCAATCGCCGAAGGTTCCGGCTGTCGGCGGGTCCTGCAATGCGCCTACCACGGCTGGACCTACACACTCGATGGTCGCCTCATCGGCACGCCCGAAATCGATGGCGTCGAGTTCTTCGATCGCTCCCAGTTCGGCATGGTGCCGCTCCGCATCGAAGCCTGGCAGCAGTTCCTCTTTGTTAATTTCGACGCGGCCGCTCCGTCGCTAAGCAGCTATCTCGGCGACATTCCCGAGCATACCAAGGAATTTCCGTTCAACAACCTAAGCCTCACTGAGCGCCGCGACTACATCGTCAATTGCAATTGGAAGGTCTACGTCGACAACTATCTCGAGGGCTACCATATCCCCCTCGTTCATCCCGGTTTGATGAAAGAAATCGATTACCCACATTACCGCATCGAAACCTATCGTTACTACTCGCAGCAATTGGGCCCGGTGAAAGAGATTCGCCCAGGCGACACCACAGAGCGTGTCTATCCTCCGGGGGTTGGCCTCAAGGAAGCTCTCTATTTCTGGGTCTTCCCGAATCTCATGTTGAATTTTTATCCCGATAATATCCAGACAAATCTAATCGTGCCGCTATCTCACGACAAAACTCTGACAATCTTCGAGTGGTATTTCCCCGATTCACAATTAGCCAAAACGAAAGATCGCGCACAGAAAGCCATCAAGTTCAGCGAAATTGTCCAACACGAAGACATGCATATCTGCGAAGCCGTGCAGCGTGGTTTGAATTCCTCTCTCTACGATCGCGGCCGTTATTCCGTGAAGCGTGAAAACGGTGTTCACCATTTTCATATGCTACTGAGCGAATTCCTCTGCTAGTGCTCATCTCAGTTTGAGCCATCCGCTGAGCACTCAAGGAAACGGTCAGTTTGACCGGAGTGTTGGTGGCCTTTGCCAACTGGAGGAGAGAAATCCCGCTCCTGTTTGGGACCTCGGCCTTCTCTGATCCCCAAATAAAAAGGCCGCGGCGCCTGCGCGGCCCGCGACCCTCGAACTACCGTTCGTTAGCATCTGCCGTTTACGGATTTGCCGGTGCCGTCGCCGGCTTGTCGTAGTTAAAATTAACCTTGGGCGCCGTGCGTGCTCCTTCATCCGTCTTGAAGTACGCATCATTCCGCGTAAATCCGGCGATGCTGGCTACGACGCTGTTCGGGAACAGAGAGATGTACGTGTTGTAGTCTTGCACAGTCTCATTGTAACGGCGACGTTCCACCGCAATTCGGTTCTCCGTTCCCGCCAACTCATCCTGAAGCCGCTGGAAATTCTCATTCGATTTCAACTGCGGATAGTTCTCCACCACCACCAACAACCGGCTCAGTGCCGAATCCAACGCGCCGTTGGCCGCGATCTTGTCGGCGGGGGTCTTCGCTCCGCCCAACGCCGCACGCGCCGCCGCAATGTCTCCAAACACCTTCTGCTCCTGCACTGCATAGCCCTTCACCGTTTCCACCAAATTCGGAATCAGGTCCGACCGCCGTTGCAGCACCACATCCACCTGCGCCCAAGCCGCGTTCACGGCTTCACGCTTGATGGCCATCTGATTTCGGCGTCCGACATAAATGCTACCGAAGATTAGCGCCACGACTATCACCAACACTAGAATTACTAGTCCCACTTTCATAAACACCTCGAGGATTTAACGTTCACAATTTGCCCACACAACTCAGCGCACCCTTTGCCACTCCTTCTTCGGAACTTTGCTATCAATCGCCACAATCACTTTTTCCAGCGCATGCATATAGGCGTCGTAGGCATGGTAGGAATCTTTGGTCCATACACCGGTAGTCCGGAAATCATACACTTCGCCGAACGCTTCCGCACTTGCTCCCGTCAGCACACCGATACGCGTGAAAACATCCTTCGCCGCCAGCGGCGGCTCTTCTCCAAACGTTAACAGCGTGTGGCGCAACAGTGTTTTCGCCCCGGAGATCGTCCTCTTCATCACCGCAATCAATTCCATCTCATTCAATCCCGCATGCAATACGTGTTGCCGCAGCTTCAAAACCAAATCCCGCAGATTTCGCTCAACTTCCACGCGGTGCAGGTTCATCGGAATTTCCAGATCCGCTACCACATCTTTGCCAAACAACACTTTGTGAGCTCTCTTTATATCCAGGCTTTCAATTGCGTACACGTCTGTCGATCTTGCCAGCTCTTCGGTCAGGAAAAACAGCGGGGCAGACTCCTTCATTTCTTGCGACCACCACCTCACCACCGGAGCCACGCGATGCAGTTCGCTCACGTTAATCGACACCAGGGTGCACAGCACATTCAAGTCGGAAGTCCCCGGCTGGAAATCTCCGCGCGCCGCTGATCCGTAGAGAATCACCGACTCCAGATTGTGTCCCGCCGCTTCCTTCAACCTGCTGACCAACTCGCCCAGTTTTCCGTCCATCACTGCACCTACATTCACAAGAAATTTTCGTCCCAACCCTTGGCGCAATCTACCAACCTCCGCCCGCCCCGCCGCCACCGCTTCCTCCGCCACCAAATCCCCCAAAGCCTCCGCCACCGCCGCCCCAACCGCCCCCACCCCCAAAGCCGCCGCCAGACCCGCCCCACCCTCCAGTTCTTCGCCCTATGGTGGCACCCAGTACCGGCCCCACCC
>DATFZN010000005.1:0-7409 GCA_035314425.1 Candidatus Acidiferrum sp.
GACGGCACCTGCACCGGTGAGCACGGCATCGGCTGCGGCAAGATGGATTTCCTGATCGCCGAGCATGGGGAGGCCGTGAGTGTCATGCGCTCAATCAAGCAAGCGATCGACCCCGATAACATCATGAATCCGGGCAAGATCCTGCGGGTCTAGGCCCCCATTCTAGGTAGCCATGAGCGAAGCGATACAAGCCATCAATTTGGAAGAGTTAGTTAGAAGCGCTCGCTCGCGAGTTGCTGCCCCAGATGGCGTACGACTATTATAACCACACGGTTTACGACGACCTTAAATGTAATTATCAATACGGGCCGCCGCAGAACACCAGCAAGCGCCAGGAATTTTCTTCCGAAACGCGATTTGACACGGTAGTACAACGTAACACGCAATTGCTTGTGGAACGGGACTACAGTTCGCCAAGTTTAGCTCGTCGCCGGTTGAGCGGCAACAAAACGTTTCTGGGCGTCTTAGCACCAGGCGTAACTTGGATTGCAGCGGAGAAAGCATGAACGGCTTCCGGCGTTCCGACTAGGAACATGTCAACCTTACCCAGTGCGTTCGGAACGAAGGCGGCAACGTCTTTCTTCGCATCTTGCCAACTTTTACCATTGCTATCCGCTGGGCCCGGAGCCCAGCCGGTGCCATTAGCGGAAAGAAGTCTCGTGAGATCCGCATCGGTAATGCTAGGCTTAATGTAAATGCTTAGGACAACCTTCCCGTCGCTTACGAGGACAGAAATTGTGTAGCTTTTGTAAACAAACGTAGCGGCGGGAAATCCCGCCATCTCCATTGAGGAGAGCGGCTTTCCGTAATGTTGCTGGCACTCGTCAAGAGTCCATCCGAGTTCGGCTTGTGCCGTACTCGTCATTGTCAGGCTCGCGACTGCCATCAATGTTAGTAAAATTTTTTTCATAGATTCCTGTCAGTTGTTGACTAAGGCGTGCTTCTCTTAGGGTCTTCATATAGCGCCTGTCTCCCAAAGGGCATTGAAGCACTTCACAGCGCGGCGAAAACAGGGTCGGGTCTTATCGGCTGCGCTAAACAGGCTCTTGGTGATTTCGGTCAAAGCCGTAATCGTTGCCTGCTGTTCGATGATCTTACGATTCAAGTCAGCGATGTAGTTGACGTTCAGGTGGACTGGTACCGGTACGGGTGCGGTATTCATAGCGGTTTCCTTTCTTGAGGGCTCATTCGTTTTTTCTTCGGCTGGGTTGGTTATTTGCGGACATAGCGGCGACCTGTGTTGTTGATCCGGACCTGACACCATTCGAAAATCTCCCAGTGGGTAACTTCGCTGCCGCTCATCGGCTCCGGGGTTTTTTCATTTCCTTGTTCACCGCGCATCCTCCTAATTAAAGATCTCCGCTGGAGCGACCTTGTTCTCAATGTTTTTTGCCTCATAAAGGCCAGCGAAGCCGCTTTGGTAGCGGTTTGGCTGGCTGTGCGCTTGCCTAACGCGGGATCAAAGAATTCCTTCTGGGATTTAAATTTCCCCACGGGAAATTCCATGCCTCGAAACGACACGATGAGATTTTCGCTGTGCACAAGCGGCGTTTTTCAAAAGAATTAGCTGTTCGGTAGTAGATTGTCTGTCCGAACGGCTCTAACGTTTAGTGCGCAGGCGAGTGCCGCAGATGACGGGGAAAGCCTTCGGCGATTTTGCCAAATCAGTTTGGGCAGCCTATCCCGACGCGTCGCTCGAGATCATTAATAGCGGGGACGCCGTAGGAGGTTTGGTTGCCACCCAACCGCAGGCATTCGTTCTGCCCCCGGCGACTCGGGAATATCCCGCATCAGGTCTTTAGGCGGCAGTCTGAAGAAATCAGGAGGAAGGCGATACGTTGAAGATCCGCAAGTATACCCGCAGCGAGTTCCCGCCTAAATTGTGGCAGCTATTGGGAGCAAATCCCGCATCAGGTCGGCTAGACGCACGTCTTCAAGAGATTTCTGCTTTAGCGAAATAAGCAAAGGATTTGGCTAAGGTTGCTGGCGACGGCACAACCGGCGAAGAAGCCGAAGAGGAACAAAAGACCGTCTTCGACGCTCAAAAACGGGGACTTGGTAGCTTTGGCGGTGAATTTCCAAAGGCGAGATTTGCTTTCAGTATGTTTAGTATTGGCCCCGAGAACGAACATGTGTGAGGTTTCCCCGTTTTGACGGTCGGGGATTTTGGGCGCAAGCGGATGAGCAGGAATGGAAAGTTCGGCGGGCGCGACGAATTTGATAATGTCGGACATAGCTCTTTCTCCGGTCATGGTTGGTTTGCTTTTGGGCGTTGGCCAGATAAAGGCCTTCACGCATTACATAGGCTTTCCGGTCCCAAAGTTTCAGAGTTTCCGTATTTCCCGATTGCCAGGGGCAGTGCTGACCCATTGCTCACCATTTGGTCGTGCGGAAACCCGGCGCACGCTTCACCACGCGCACCGGAGACTTTCGCTCTGTCCCGAGAAAACTGAGCGATGCCTGCGGCATTTCCATGTGCTAAATTTCTCGTCCAATGAGTCGCCTGGCAGAAATAGTCGCTTATAAACGAGAAGAGATTGCGCCGTGGGTGAAGCACACAGCGGATTGGTGCGATCGGGCTCTCGCTCTTGGGCCGCTTCGCGGATTCCGCAAAAAATTGATTACCGGCAAATTCAGTTTTATCGGCGAAGTGAAAAAGGCGTCACCATCTGCGGGAGTTATCGCCAGCGAATTTGATCCGGTGCGAACGGCCCTGGCTTACGATGATGCAGGCGCGAACTGCATCTCCGTAATCACGGACGAACGTTATTTTCAGGGACATCTCGACTACCTGGCGTTGATCCGGCGCAAGGTTTCGAGGCCGCTTCTAAGAAAGGATTTCACTATCCACGAAATCCAGATCTATCAAGCCGCCTTGGTAGGCGCTGATGCGGTGCTGCTAATTGTTGCCGCGCTCACCGACGACGAACTGAAGCGATTCAAATCTGCTGCGGAACAGATTCGGATCGATTGTCTCGTTGAAGTCCACGACGAAACTGAACTCCACCGGGCATTGGATGCCGGAGCAGATTTCATCGGGATCAACAATCGAAACCTGGCGACTTTTGTCACCGATCTAAGAGCGACGGAGATTTTAGCTCCGAAGGTCCCAACTGGATGCACGATTGTGAGCGAGAGCGGCATTCGAACAGTGGAGGACATCCGCCGCGTCGTGCGCGCCGGCGCTCACGCCGCGTTGGTCGGTGAATCGCTGATGCGAGCCTCTGATCCGCGTGCGTTGCTCGGGGGTTTTGTGAGAGCCGCCAGCGAGGCAAAGTAAATGCCTGGATGGGATATAGGCATCCTGGGAGCACTTTTCTGTCGTGCAAAAACGGAGCTTTGATCAGATCGTCGTGACGCCCTCCGATGCCGGGGCGCGTCTTGATGTCTTTCTGGCGCGCAAAATCGACACGTTTTCACGAGCGCGAATTCAGGGGCTGATTCTGGCAGGGCACATCCAGCTGAACGGAGAATCGTGTCGTTCGAAACAAACCATCCGTGCCGGCGACAGAATCGACGTTTCGGAGCCGGATCCAGAAAAAACGGTCCTGCAACCGGAAGATATTGCTGTTCAAGTGCTATACGAGGATGAACACCTCGTCGTGGTAAACAAGCCTGCAGGGATGACGGTTCACCCGGGAGCCGGCATCCAGTCTGGGACTCTCGTGAATGCATTGCTTCACAGCATTTCGAGCTTGAGCGGGATCGGTGGTGAATTGCGGCCGGGCGTCGTGCATAGGCTCGACAAAGAGACGAGCGGATGTCTTGTGGTCGCCAAGGATAACGTCTCGCACATGCGATTGTCCGCTCAATTCTCCGGAAGAAAGGTTCAAAAATTCTATCTCGCGCTTTGCGTTCCAGGTTTCGCAAAGCCGGCAGGCGAACTAGTCGACCGGATCGGACGCCACCCAGTACACCGGCAGAAGATGGCTGTTCTTGATCGCGGACGTCCTGCGCATACGCGGTATGCGGTGATCGGAGAAACAAATCAGTTGGCGCTGGTTCTTTGCCAGATATTTACCGGACGGACACATCAGATCAGGGTCCATCTGCAGTCGATTGGGCATCCAGTGCTTGGCGACAAAATGTATGGGAAAAAACCGAATACGTACGGCAGGCAAATGTTGCATGCGTGGCGGCTCGGTTTTTTTCACCCAATGACGGAGAATTGGTTGGAATTTGAAGCCGGATTACCAGACGATTTTGCGCAAAGTGGCGTCGAAGAATCCTGGATTGTGCGAGCAAGGGCTGAACTTGCGAGAAAGAGCCGTGGAGAACCGTGCTAGATAGGAGGCAAGTGGCTTTTAATAAGGGCTAACTACTTTTTGGCCCGTCTAGCCTTGCTTTCCAAATTCCGATTTGCATTTGGTATCTTTGTTGAAATTTAACCTTAAATGATGCGGTTTTTTAAGGTATCCGATCCTATAGCCAAAGCGGTCTCTCTGCTAACCGCCTGGCGAAGATACGGTAATCCTGCAAGTCTCTGGCTTGCAGGTCATTTGAAACCCAATGGGCGGCTCCAACTCGCCGATCGGCGAAGTCGCGTCCGCTGCACGTGCACCAGACCTTCCACCCCGATTTTCGCCGAGGTTTGGCACAGGCGTGATTACGATGTGCCCAGAATGCAGATCAGACCAAATGACATTGTCATCGATATCGGAGCAAACCAGGGGGTCTTCACATGCTACGCTGCATACCATGGGGCCCGAGTCTACGCCTTTGAACCCTTCCCCCAAAGTTTCGAGACCCTTCGGGAAAATGTGCGGAGCAATGGATTCGAAAAGAATGTTACCGCCAGGCCCTGGGCGATCGCCGGACAGAACGGGACGGCAAATCTCGTCTACACTGATAGCCTCGGCGGCGTAATGAACTCGATTAATTTGGCCTATTGCCAAAAGAAAAACATCGATATGCAGCAGCAGATCGCGGTGCCTTGCTACACGCTAGCGCAGATTATTGAAGACATGAAAATCGACAGAATCCGCCTCTGTAAGATCGATTGCGAGGGGGCCGAACTCGATATCTTGAAGCAGGTAACGGAAAAGGAACTTCGGAAAATCGACTCCTTTGTAATCGAATACCATCCGGAATCGTATGCCTTGCAGGAGTTAATCGGGCTGATGTTGAACTGGGGAACTCACCAGATCAGCTTTGCTGACGAAGTTGGGCCGATGCTGAAAATGGCTGGCCACAGCGCCTGGGGCTTCCACTTCGAACGATTAATTCTCCGGGCCGTTTCGAACCGCGCGCTTCGCGCAGAGGTAACTTGGTAAACTATTTGGCGTTCGGAGGAATGTCGACCGTTTCGAGCATCCGTAGTAAAGCGTGGGTCAATGCTGTCCAAGACAGGTTCTAAAAACTAGTAGCGAAAAGGCCTCCGTATCTTTTATGGAAGATCTATATAGGAAAGGGCTGAACTTGGTCGTCGAAATGTTGCGCGGCCTGAAGCATCAGGCGGAGCCTGATCTCCACGCGGACATTGCCACGCTCGAGAGGATCAGTCGGTTGCCAGATGCAGGCAAGGGATCGAGATCGCACGGTCGGATCGAGGAACTTGCAATCCCGCAGAATTTCGAAGAGCCCGTTCCGGAACGCCTTGAGCATCTCGATGTTTCCGAACCTGTTCCAGCAGAGGAAGCTCGGGTGCAACCGGAGGAGTCTCCGAGCCTTGGTGAGTTCGACCGGGCTTTTGATGAGTTACGCAGACAGGTGCTTGCTTGCACCAAATGCCCGAACTTGGTCGCGTTTCGTCACGCCGTTGTTTTTGGGGTGGGCAATCCGAAGGCCGAGTTGATGTTTGTCGGCGAGGCCCCGGGTGCAGAAGAAGATATGCAAGGCGAACCGTTTGTGGGCCGCGCAGGTGAATTGCTAACGAAAATCATCCAGACAATGGGGTACCAACGTTCAGAGGTGTATATCGCCAACGTTTTGAAATGCCGGCCGGACATCCCTCCTGGATCGCCTGGGAATCGGCAGCCAACGCAAACCGAAATGGAGACATGTTTGCCGTATCTGCGCCGGCAGATTGAATTAATTCAGCCGAAGGTGATGGTCGCACTGGGCGCGACAGCGATGCGCGGGCTGTTCGGAAAAGTCGAGCCGATGCGACAGTTGCGCGGTCGTTGGCATGAGTTTAATTCGATCCCGGTAATGGCGACTTTCCATCCGTCTTATCTTCTCCGAAATCAGGCATTGTCCGAAAAGCGCAAAACCTGGGAGGACATGCTCCAGGTACTCGAGAGGCTCGGCCGGCCAATCACTGAACGCCAAAAGAATTACTTTCTCGCCAGATGACGCAACCTGTTGGAAAATGGTGCCCAGTGAAATTGTCTCGCCACTGAAATTCCTATGAAGTTGCTTAGCGCCGCGTCCGTTGCCCTTGTCCTCTCTGTCGCTTCCGCTTCCGCGGGTTTTTGGAAATCGGAGGATTTCGGTTGTTCGATCAGTCTGCCAGACAGCAACTCTGCCACCAGCCAATCAAACTGGTCTACGGTCGGATCGACCGAGGAAGGAACGTTGGTTGGCGCCCAAAGGAACGACCTGTCGGCATTCGTTTTCCTGGGCTATGAAGATCTATCGAAGCGACCAAAGTTTCATTTGAACGAAAAGACGATTGAAGAACTCGAAAAGCGATTTTTCAGTCCCGGCCAAGGTTTCCGGCGTGGCCTCCAAAGAATTTCGTTGCATGGCCTGCCGGGTTACAGGCTCACTGGCGACTCCGTTTACCATGGCGGTCACTACGGACTGGTGGTCGACATGTACGAAGCGAATTCTCGGATTTACGAGGTGGCAGGGATGAAGCAAAACGACTTACAACCGCTAAAAGATCCCGATATCAAGGGAGCAATATCGAGTTTCAGGCTGTTGCCGCAGTAGCTAGCATACGTGTCCCGCGTATGCGGTACGCAGCGGCGTTACCACGCCAATGTGGTCACGCTCCTGCGTGACCCTTTCGAAATGTCCAAATTCCACACGGTCACGGAGGAGCGCGACCGCTGCGGTGGTGAAACTCCCCCCTACACCGCATTGCGCAGGTCTCGCGCGAATTGATCGACGTCTTCCGGAGTTGTGTCCCAGGAGCACATCAAGCGAGCGCCGCCACCAGGCCCGATGTGCGTATAAAAACGCCACCCCAGCTCGAATAAGCGCGCAATGGCCGATTCGGGGATCCTGGCAAAAACGGCGTTGCCTTCACGCGGGAACAGGAGTTTGACGGCCGGGATTTGGCTGAGCCGAACGTACATGCTTTCTGCCATCGCGTTCGAGTGACGGGCGTGTTCGAGCCATTTGCCGTTGTTCAGCAATCCGAGCCACTGCGCGGCATGGAACCGCATCTTGGAAGCGAGTTGGCCGCTCTGCTTCATTCGATACAAAAACTCCGCCGCATCTTTCCGGTTGAAGAAGATAAC
>DATFZN010000006.1:0-62307 GCA_035314425.1 Candidatus Acidiferrum sp.
CTTAACTGGCTTTCGCAGGGCTTGAACAAGTTAAACTCAGATGTGAAGGCGAAACTCCTTAGAAGACATACGTAATCTGAATTCCCTTCCTTAATCAGGGGCATTGATTCATGGTTGAGACCGTGCGCACACCTAAACCGAAGTTCCACGGAGCCCCAGAGGGTATCCTGTTAATTCGCAGCGGCATAGGGCTAAGTTCACGTTCTGGTTACTGGGAACATCCGAACTAATTCGTAGGCTCGAGCCTGCACCGGCGTCGGCTCGGTCACCTGGCGGAAAGTCAAATTCGTCTTCTCCTCCGACTTCTCTGACTTGAGCGCGTAAGTCACTCTGGCCCGGTTGGCCAACTCCGCCAGCAGGCCCTGGAAACTGTGCACCGGAAGACCATCCACAGTTTGCTGCGAGCGTTTTTTTCGCTGAACGGAATCCGAGGGTTTCGCCGGCAGAATCGGATCGCGGCGTTTGCGCTCCTCCCATCGTTCTTCATCCTCGAACAACAGCGGCGCCCAAGCCCGGCGCAGATGCCATTCCACATAGTAGGCCAACACGCACAGAAAAATGTGCGCCGGCACGCGATCCTCACTGCGATGTCGAATCGGTCGCACCAAGAGATCGATCCCCTTCAGACAACGAAAAGCTCGTTCCACTTCCGCCAGGCTCTTGTAGCTCCGCACCGTGTCTTCCGCGGAAAGCCGTTCGACCGGCTCGCTCGTGCGCAGCACATAAATTCCGTCCAGCTTCTCTTCCTGCTCGATCGACTGCGCACGGCGACTCCAGGCAAAGCTGCCCGCGCCGATTTTGCACGCAAAGTGTTTGCCCACTTTGTAGCGTCCCAGCACCTTCCCCACCTTCAGCCCAATCTCCGCGGCCGTCAGTGACTTCTTCCTGCGACGCGTCACTTCCTTGCTGATCTTCTCCAAGTTCTTTTCGGTGGCTTCCAGTAACGCCTCCCGTTTCCGCTTTCGCTCCTCCTCCAACACCGGGTTATGGCAAACCATCAGCCGCTCGCCCGGATAATCCGGTGCGGTGATCTCGGCCAGATTTTTCTGGTCCAGCAACGATAGTTGCAAGGCCCCCTGCTTCACCAATTCGCGAATCGCCGTACTGGTCAGCGCCGTGATCCAACCAAAACCAGGATGCTGCTTGAGCTTGTCGATCTGCGGCTGGGTCAGCATCCCACGATCTCCCACCATCACTACCCGGGACAATTTAAACCGCTCCCGCAGCTTCTCGATTTGGTCGCCTACCGTCGTCGAGTCTCCCGTGTTTCCCGGATACACCTCCACCGCCACCGGACATCCTTCGCCATTGGTCATCACGCCGTACACGATGATCGGCAGACCCTTCTTCCCATCGCGGTCGTGTCCAAATTGCGCCAGCGGGCAGGTGCGTCCCTCATAGAAACTGCTCGAAACGTCATAGAGCACCAGGCCACCCTCGCTCAGATGGCGAGCGGCCAGCTTTTTCTCGATGCGCTCCTTCCGCTCGAAAAGCCAGTCCATGGCTTCGTAGAGATCATTCTCCGTGGCCTCTGCTACTCCCAACTCTTCTGCCAGGGTGGTGGTGTGCCAATGATGGGTGGTCGCCAGTTTCGACGCCGGGGAAATCAAGCGCTGAACGACCATGGCCACGACCAAGTCTCGTTCGCGGCAGCGCTCGGCCGAGATCAGGCGATCCAGTTCGAGCTTGCCGATCATTTCTAGGATGGCTTCCACCTGGCCGTGAGGAAGGGATTTCTGTGTAGCGAACAAATCGTGCGGAGAGACCAGCCGCTCGTCACACAACAGGCGGCGGAAGGTTTCGATTTTTTCTGGGGGCCAAGCGGAGAGGTTGGCCAAGGTGCGCTTGCGGGTTTTGTTGCCTTCGCGCCAGGCTTCGCGGAGGAGGACGGCGGGCGGGGAGTTGCGGTTGGGGACGGTATCGATGTACATGGGGGCAATAAATCACATTAACATGGCGTTGTCAAGCACAATATGAGCACTTACATGGGTGCATTATATTTTGCAAACCCTAGGCTAATCCGGAGATTTTCAAGGGCTTATCCTCGAATTACGCCTCTGTTATTGGTGGAACTTCGGATTAGGGCTCTGGGTTTTTCTTGGGTTTCTCTTTCAAGCGAAACTCTGAGGGTCTCTGCGCTCTCCTTTTCGTGGGATTACTTTTCTCGAATAATCACCTCTCCACGCCCGACCATCTGGTCGTTCAACCACAACCGATACTTATACGTTCCCCCTTTCGTGCCCGCTATAGGTGGCCCGCTCAGCAACCTCATCCCCATCGGTGCCTGAAAAATATTCGACGAAAACGGCGAACGGTTGGGATCAAACTCCACGCGCAAATTCCCGGCATCGGAAATCCAACTGATCTGATCTCCCGGGTCCAGCACCACCACCTGTGGTATTAATCCGACAAGCACAGGACGCTCTGCCATCAAGTCCACCTTCCTCAATTCTCTTGGCACGATAGCATACTCGTTCCCGATGACCTATCCCGTGGCACGGTAACTCCTAAAGTCACATTACTCCTCATGCCACACCGCCAACTCATTCCCGTTTGGATCACTGAAATGAAACCGTGATCCACCGGGAAACGAGAAAATCTCCTTCGTGATCTTTCCGCCGCATTCCTTCACTCGCATTTCCGCGGTCGCCAAATCATCCACATAAATCACAATCAAAGTCCCAGCCGGAGCCACGTTCCCTTGCGAAAATCCGCCTGCAATTCTTCCGTCTTCAAAAGAGGTATAGTGCGGCCCGTAATCGGTAAATTTCCAGCCGAACAGCGAGCTGTAGAATATCTTCGTCGCGGAAATATCCGTCGCATAGAACTCGATATAATCGATTTTGTTATCGCGGATCATGGCGTTTCTCCTGTGGAGTGAGTGATTCACCGACGCGTAGCAGCTGAGCCGCAGTCAGCACAACAGTGTGCCCGCAACTCGCCCGTCCATGCCCTCTGCCACGGGGAGAACGTAGGTAGGCCCTGGGAACCAAACCGCGAACGCCGCCGGGGTGTCTCCGAAGGCTACGCAATCTCTATTTTCCAGTCAAAGAGATTTTTTCTTCTGCTGATCCGCAGAGCCGTTGCTGGGGGCCCTCGCGGGGGGCGATCGGTCGCAGGACAAAATTGGAGTTGTTTGCAACCTTGTCGTAATATTTGCCCCAGTACTTATCTCGGCTTTTGTGAACATTTGTCTCCACTGGGTTTCCAAACCGGTAACGGAGGAACATTTCCATGAAACGATTGCTCGCGGCTCCCCCCACTCTGTTACTGCTAACCACAATTGCTCTTGGGTTAGGAATGGCCGGCGCTGCGAAGGAGCCGCCTCATTTCGTTCCTCCGAACGTGCTCAAGGCCGGGCCGCTGCCATATCCCGCCAGCAGCCTTGATGCAGGCGTCGTTACGCTCTCTATCAATTTAGATAACGCGGGTCAAATCGCTAGTGTCGGAATCCTTCGCGATCTCTCTTCCGTATCAGGCCTAGCTATGACTACCGTGCACTCCTGGACTTTTACTCCCGCCACTTTAGAGGGCAAGCCTGTTCCTTCTTCTCTGGTCGTGAATATTCTTTACGATCCCGGCTTTCTCGGTGCCGACAATATTCCGCTGCAACCCCCTTCTCAAACCACGCCAATCACGAAGAATAGCCCGCCGTATTTGCCTGCCCAGCTCAGCGCCGCTTCCTTCGCTCCTTATCCGGCGAAGGCGAAAAAGCAGGACACCGTGGTCTTGAATGTTTCGATCAACGCGGCGGGCAACCTGAGCAACATCGCCACCCTTCGCGATGTTCCTCCTCTGACGGCTTCGGCCTTAACCACAGTCAAAAAGTGGAGTTTTTCTGCTGCCACTTACGATGGGAATCCGATCGCTTCCACAATGGTCGTTGCCATCGTTTTTCATTCCCCGAACGCGCCAATTCCCCAGTAGATATTATAGGTCGGCGATCTGTAAGGAATTAATGGGGCTGATTTCGCTGAAGTAGCGGCAGGTAATACACATCCAGATACCAGGAAAGCGCAAAGAGTAGAGCCACTCCGAACAGCGTCCAGAAAAACAGTCGCACCGGCAAAGTTTGCGTTAAGGGCACCTCAGGATTTGTCGAATGGCGAAACAGCAATCCGCTGGCGAAGCATACACACCCAGCCAGTCCTATCCGTGCAGTCGACAGAATCAGCCGCTCCTCCCAGGTTGTGCCGAGAACAAAGAATGCGCTATCGAGCAAGGTATACAGGGAAAGAATACTAAGCGCGAAAGAAACCGCTCTGCCAAACTCCAGTAACATAGCTCAAACTCCGGCAGCCCAGCACGAACTCGCGCAGCCCGCAGCGCCGTGCCCGATCCACACAGTATAGCTCTCGGCGCCGGAAAATTGTCCATCGGCAATTATGGCTGGAAACCCACCATCTGCCACAATTCCGCACAATTATAGAGCGTCCCGTTGGTGATGACCGACTCCACCTTTCGAATATTGCGAATCGATTCCAGCGGATTTCCCTTTAGCACAATTAAATCCGCGCGCTTGCCCACTTCCACAGTTCCCAATTCCTTGTCGAAGCCCATCACCCGCGCTGGCACAATCGTCGCTGCTTGAATTGCTTCCATCGGCGTAAATCCGGCCTGAACATAAAGTTCAAGCTCGCGATACAACGAATGTCCCGGCACTGTTTGATCCGTCCCCGCCACGATCGGAACTCCAGCTCTGTGCAACATGCCCGTGGTCAGAATCATCTTCTCGACGACTTTTTCTTCCGCTTCAATTGCAGGAGTCGGCGGCCCAACATCATTCAACGCTTGCCGCAACTCGATGGGCACCTTATTTACTCCCGGTTCAAAGCTCTCCGGCGGTTTTGCCGTACTGGCGGTCACAAATTCAAAAACGGTCAGCGTCGGGTCCACGACTGTTTTGTGGCTCTTCAGAAAGTCGATCGCCTTCATCGCCTCCGGCGATTGCAAATCCAGTTCACCCATCGCTTTCATCCGCGCCACGCGGTCCATCTTTTCCGGGTAGGGCGTGAGCATAATCTGCAGAATATATTGCACGTGATTGATCTGATCCTGTCCCGCCTCGATTGTTTGATACGCGTTCAATCCCTCCGGCACGTGCCCCGTTACCGTCATGCCTAACCCGTGCGCTTCGCCTGCAATTACTTTTATTTCCTCCAATTTCACCGAGCTGTATATTTTGATCTGCTGAAAATTTGCGTCGTGGTACCGATGGACCCACTCCAATCCTTGCGCGGGGGTGTCCACCCGCGCCACCCCCAACTGTAGCGGCCCGCTGCCGTCCACGATCCCTGCCAGCAGCAACCGCGGCCCCAGTCCTTTTCCTTGCGCAATTGCGTCGCGCACCGCAGTGATGAACTCAAACTCATTGCCACAATCGCGGACCGTGGTTGCCCCGGCAGCCAGATAAATCGGGCCCCATTCCACCTGCTCAAAGTGCGCATGCATGTCCCACAATCCTGGCAGAATCGTTTTGCCGCTCGCATCAATCCGCGTAGCCTCCGGGGGAATCGGCGTGCTCGAACCACCGGCAGCGATAATGCGTCCATCCTGAATCACCACCACGGAATCTCTCAGCGGGTCGCGCCCAGTGCCATCCACCAGCGTTCCGCCCACCAGCGCCATCGTCTTTGCACGGCTCCCCGATATCGTTTTGGAAAGTTCTGCCAATAACGCCATTCCGTCTGCGCCCGCCTGCGTCACGAACGTTCCCAGTGCTTCTTCATATCCATCTCGTATCGCTTCAAAGTGATCGAACTCGGCGTCCACTGAAACCAGCGCTACCAAATTTTTTTGCCCATCAAACCACACGGTTTCGTGTCCCCAGATGAGTCCTTCGACCGAATAGCGATCCACCGCTTCTTTTTTCCCCAGGATCATCACCGTATCTTTTCCGCGCGGCTCGATTCGCACGTGGCCGCTCGGAAATGTTTGGAGTTCCTTCGGCGAGCCATGGCCAGTCCAATAGCGAAACAGCAACATCTGCATCGTTGCCGGTGCATATCCTGCAATCGTGAAAAATTGTTTGGGTTTTGCCACCTCCACCCACTTTTCGCGGTCGCGCACGCGGATCTGATCTGCCTGCACCTCCACTGCTTCATCAATGTCTACTGTGCGTGCATTCTTTCCCTTGATCGAAAAGCTTTGAGGCGTCAGATCTTCGCTTCCACGAAACGCAGCATCGAGCGGGACCTCCGTGCCGCGATCTGTGAATTTGAATTTCACCGCGACCGACTGATCGTGACCATCCTTGGTGATTGCGTACGTTTCAACTCCGATCGCCTGCTCCATCTTGTGCAAGGTAAACCTGCCTTGTTCCGCGGGCGCAGCAAGCCCCCTACTCTCCTGCCCAACTGCAACCTTCCCGCTCCCGCAACCCGCGACCAGCAGCACCGCGGCGTAGCTCACCGTGCGCCTTCGGCTCATCAATAGCTCCTCAAGTCCCAATTTGTCTTCGTCCGCTCGACCAGAATGCCCAATTCTGCACGATACCCATCTGCTTCCACGTAACGCTGGTTTTTATGCCAGCACCCCATCGCGCTGCTTGCTACTCTGATCCTCCCCCTTCCTGCCCAGCTGCTAGAGGAAGTGCTCAAGAGATTGCTGGCCGCCCTGCACTTAGGGAAACGCCTGCTGTTTTCAATCTGCAAATACCTCTGCTCAGCTTACCTTGACCTACTCTCTCCCTCCCCGTAAAATTACTTATGTAGCGCCGAGCACGCTCGACTCTTGCGCGCATCATACAGAAGCAATTAGCGCGGTTTCACGCGCAGGAGTTAGCTCCGGATGGCATCTACAGCTGCACCTTTATCGATACCCTTGCCCAACGGGGCCAGGCTTCAGCTTGTTTCTTGTATTCCATTTGTTATCTTTCATTTGGCCGCGCTTGGCGTTTTCTTGGTTCATTTCAAGTGGTCTTACGTGCTCGCCTGCGTCCTTACATACGAAATTCGCATGTTCTTTGTCACCGCGGGCTATCACCGCTATTTTTCGCATCGCTCGTTTAAAACCAGCCGCTGGTTCCAGTTCGTTATTGCCTGGATGGCCATGTCCTCTTCGCAAAAAGGTATCCTCTGGTGGGCAGCGCATCATCGCCACCATCACCGCTATTCCGATCAGGAAGACGACTTGCACTCGCCCACTCTTTTCGGCTTCTGGTGGTCACATGTCGGCTGGATTTTGTCTGATAAATATAACGACACCCGATTCGACTACATCGGCGACTTCGCAAAATTTCCTGAACTTCGCTGGCTCAACAGCTATTATTTAGTGCCGCCGACCGTTTTGGGCGTCGCCATGTTTTTGATCGGTGGATGGGGAATGTTCCTGTGGGGATTCTGCCTCAGCACCGTTCTGCTCTGGCACGGTACCTTCACCATTAACTCGCTTTCACACATCTTCGGGAATCGCCGCTTCCAGACCGCCGACACCAGCAAGAACAACTGGATGCTCGCGCTCGTCACCCTCGGCGAAGGCTGGCACAACAATCATCACTATTTCATGGCTTCTGCGCGCCAGGGATTCTATTGGTGGGAAGTGGACATCACCTTCTACACTCTAAAAATTCTTTCCTGGTTCCACCTCGTTCGTGAACTCCGCCAAGTCCCGGATCACGTTCTCGCCGAAGGTCTGGCCGCTGACGCCTCCGCCTGAGCTGTTTCAATTTGGAATGCCGCACTCTATGGATAGCTGAATGCCAGCTTCTGCTTAATTTTTGTTTCTTAAGTCTCGATGCTGGTTAATCCACCACACCACAAAATCAGAATGAATTCCGCACTCGTGGCCGGCCAAACAATACCGGAACTTATCTCTGACGCTGGAGCCAAAAGCGATCCCGCACATACAGCTCCGGTAGGAGAGCATCGGAGGTCGCGTACTCACTCTCGCGCATGGGCAGTTCATGGCATAGATTCGTCTACTGCAACGGGGAGCTCGCGGCAGACGGAGCGCTTCCATCCAGTGAGTAGTAGATCACTCCCGATTGGTCGGAATAGAAACCACGGTTGCCAGTCGAGCCAATTCCCTGCGGAACTGCGGTGACTGTATAGGTGTTGTTAACCGTTGCTCCAACAGCGGCTCCGGCGGCGGCAAAATTATAGCCAGATTTGGCTCCGGCGGCGAGAGTGGGGTCGATTAAGCAAGCAGCCCCAATTGTTGCAACTGAACCCGGAGCGCAACCACCCACCGCTCCTCCGAGAGAGATGAGGTCAGCGGAATAGCCTGTGTCAGGGAAGGCGGCTGCGTACTCTACCATGGACGTGTTAATTGTACGCAGCGACCCAACAGCGGAAGATTCATTGGCCGCCATGCGCGAACGCATGAGGTTCGGGATAGCGATGGCCGCGATGATCAGAATAATTGCAACAACGATGAGCAACTCAATGAGCGAAAAGCCTTTTTGATTTGACTTCATTGTTATCTCCTCTTGCCTTCGCAATTCCGTAAAATTTCTTGGGCAGTTGCGATGGGGCCTCTCGTTTAATGGAACCCATCGTATGGCGCGAGCAAGAACAAACCCATGGAGCGGGAGGTTCAACTTGAGAGGGTCGACTGTACCTGTGTTGGATAGAGCGCGGGTTTGGCCTAGTACAGGTAACGAGGGTTACCATCGATTTAGTACCCGCTCAGCTTCCGCCGACTGGCCGTCGATATAACTCTATTATTTTGTTGTAAGTATGTGCCTGAGCCCGAGGAGGATTGGTTCTCCCGCGTTGCTGGAACCTGGGTTCGCCGCACGGAGCAGCACAGAGGAAAGGCGAAGTACAGGTAAGCCCGGGTCGGACAAAGTTTCAACTGGAGACCTTCGTCTGAATAACGCGCCTATTAGTCTTATGCACCGTCTTGTGGGTGCCCGGCAACCCACAGCGGCCAAAAAGTGCGCATTGCTGTTAGAATATTTCTACAGGGCTATGTTTCATTGAGCGGGGTTCGCGCATTTTCGAGCCGGCCGCGACTGGCTTGGCGAAACAATTCCCGCACGGACGAACGGGGATTGCCAACTGGCCGGCGACTCCTGCGAGGTTCTCACCCGGTTTTAGAGGTATGTACGTGTTCCCCTGAACGACCGGTGTTCGGATTCATGGATATTCGCTTCTATCGTATCATCGACCGTTTCATTGGCCCGCCCATCTGCGCGGTGCTCTCCACCTTCGATCGCCTTTCTGGTCGAAAGGCCAAAGCGTCTCCGCCACGGAAGATACTCATCATTCTCCTCTCGGAAATGGGCAGCTTGATGCTCGCTCATCCGATGTTTGAACACTTAAAGCAGCGGTATCCCGGCGCTTCGCTGCACATCCTGCTATTTGCCCGAAATCGCGAAGTCTTGGATTTGCTCGATCTGATCCCCGGCGAAAACGTGCTGACCCTCAACGATAACTCCTTGCGGGGCCTTGCTCTTGACTCTTTTCATGTTCTGCGGGTCCTACGAGCTTTGAAAATTGATGTAGTCATTGACTGCGAATTGTTCGCTCGCGTCAGTAGCATCTTCTCGTATCTGTCGGGCGCGCCTGTGCGCGTGGGATTCCACCGGTATACGCAGGAAGGCCTCTACCGCGGCTCCTTCATAAATCGTCCTGTGCTCTATAATCCCTATCGGCACATTTCACAACAGTTTCTGGCGCTCGCCCAGGCCGTCGAATCAACAACCGTTCCGCTTGCTAAACACCTCTCGGATCCACTCCCGGCAATTCTTCCTAAGGTAAACATCTCTCAAACGGAACTCCAGAAAACGATCACACGTTTGCATTCCGATTTCCCGACGCTCAAGAACAAATCCTTGGTGCTGGTCTACGCGAGTGGCGGCGTCTTGCCAATTCGCGCATGGCCGCTCGAGTATTATTCGAGCCTCTGCACCAGTCTACTGCAGGATGGCCACGCCATTGGGATCATCGGCCTCAAAGAGCACGGTGCGATGGCCCAGGCAATCATAGCCCATTGCAAAAACGAAGCTTGCGTCGACTTGACTGGCTATACGCGTACGGTTCGCGATCTTCTCGCGCTTTATCAGCGTGCGTCCTTGCTGGTCACCAATGACGGAGCTCCCGGACAATTTGCTGCGCTCACCTCTCTCCCGACTTTGGTCTTTTTTGGTCCGGAGACGCCGGTTCTCTACGGACCATCGTCTCCCAATGTCCATTGCTTGCACCTGGCGATGTCTTGCTCACCGTGCCTCACAGCATACAATCACCGGGCCTCGCCTTGTGATGGCGACAATCAATGCTTGAAACAAATCACGCCTGATTATGTCTTGGGCAGGGCTCGCGCGTTGCTCACCGCTTACGCAGTCGCCGCAAGTGACCACAATGCTCGCTAACCGCACGGGCCACTGCAGCGCGCCGTTCATCGGACTAGCGTGCTCACTCACCTTTTTGTTCTGCAAATACTCCATCTCCTACAGTGCGGACCTGATTGCTCGCGGAATGAGGAGGATCTTCTGAGTTCTACTGCCCGTGCCACGCTCTCCAGCCAGGAAAATCTTGGGGCTCGCCGTAAACTTCGGATTTGGTACCTATTCTGCCTGGTACTCGCCGTCTTCACCTATTTCTACGCGCTCGACAGTCTGCACATCCCCAAGAATGGCGACGAATACGTCTACGCGCACATCACTCGGTTCACCGCGTACAGCGGTCATCTTTTGCCTCTGCAATCGCTGCAGATCGATATGAGAAACACCAAGCCACCACTCCTGTTTTGGCAGGGAATCGCTTCTACGCGCTGGACCAAAAACTGGACATTATTCGCCCTGCGCTATCCGAGCGTCCTCTACACGTTATTCAGCGCGCTTATGGTTTTGCTGCTCGGCCGCAAACTGTCCGGCAGCTTGGAAACGGCCACTCTCGCGTGCATAATCTATCTATCCTTCTTCAACGTCTACCGCTACGGCCGCCCTTTTCTCACCGAAGCACCAATGACCTTTTGGACCTTTCTGCCATTTTTCCTTTTTCTTTACTTGCAGCCATTGGCGCTCAAATCGAGCGTCCTCATGCCAGTTCTCCTAGGCCTCGGCCTTGGCGTCGCTCTTCTCTACAAATCGTTCGTCCTTGCTGTTCCGGTGGCCCTGGCATTTGCCTGGTGGTATCTCGATTATCGGGACTACAACGTGAAATCTTTTCTCGCCAAGGACTTTGGCAAAGTCGCTCTCATGGCGGTAGTTGCCCTCGCTCTGTTCTGTGTCTGGTTTCTGGTAGATCCTAACCCTACAGGCGTCTTGCGCGAGTTTGTTGTGGGAGAGAACTTCAGCCGGTTCCAGCCGCAGGGGGTGGGCTATGTGTCGAAGCTTCTGTTCGGAGGAGCAAGCATCTGGGCGCTCGCTCTTGGCTATCCCGTTAATGCCGGCTTGTTGGCATTCCCGGTAACGGCGCTGTTTTGGGTTTCCTTCCGACGCCGCCACGAATTTACTGAAGCCGAAAAGTTTCTTTGGATCTTGATCATCACCCTGTTCTTATTTTTCAGCATTCCTAGCATGCGTTCCAGCCGGTATCTTCTCCCAGCCATGCCAGCGGTGGCCGTCCTGTGCGCCCTCAACTGGCAGCGCATCAGCCGCAAGATGTTTGTTGCCTCCCTCTTGCTTGCGTGTATCGCCATCGCCGGATTGTCCTATCTCTCTGTGCGGCTACAATTCAGCCTCGGTGGCGTGCGCCTGTTTCCAGTAACGTACTGGCTGCTTCTCGGTCTAGCTGCCGGGCTTGTACTGGTCGCGCTCTTCGTGCCGGAATTTACGCGACCGGCCGTCCCCGGCATAGCCCTGCTGCTCTGCCTCACTCTCGCCGTCGCTCTTCGTCCGCTCGACGGTCCTCTCGGCCGCTATAGCACAGATACTCAGCAGTACGTCTCAGGCAAACAGGTCTGGGTGCCTTGTAATTTTAGAGCCGTCGACGAAGGTTATCGCTTCCTCTTGCCGGGCGCCGACGTCCATGGCTATCGCGACGATAAGAGTTTGACGCTCGATTCTCTCGACACCCGCTATGCGATGTTCGCCATTCGCCAGCCGTTGGCCGCCGCTGCTGAACCGAATGGCCTTCGCCTGATCGGCCAACGCCTCGAACTTCGTAGTCGCCACAACACAAACGAACTGCTCGATATGCTCCGTGGAAACGTCTTCAACCAACTCTTTCTCCGCGAAATCCTGGTCGAAGTCCCTGGCGCGCAACCCGTCGCCTATCCGGTTGACGACGGCTGCCGCTGAACTTCGAGGCATCCTCTTACTCGTGAGCAACCTCGCGTAGCTTCTCGCGAGTTCGGTGGCTTGCCGGATGGACAGACTTTACTCCTTGCGAACCCGAGCCAGCTAGGGAGTCTCTGTACTACTTCAGAAACCGCTTGGTATCTTCCCCAGCGGGCGGATGCTTAACCAATTGCAAAACGTTGAGGTTGGGCCACACGTCGGCGTGTCTCCTAAAATTGCCAACAGGAACCTTTTCCAAATCTTATTCTTCATCTCCATTCCCCTGAATCATCTAGGCACTTGTTCTACCCCTGCAGCTCCCCACGGCGTTCCAGTTGCTTATAAAAAACCAGCGAATATACCACGGGGATAAACGCTGCAATCAGCAAAACAGCGACTACCGGTATCCCATTCAGTCCCAGAGCTGTCAGGACTAGTCCCGCAATTCCTCCCAGGACGAATGTCTTCGCCGCAAATCGGTGCGTGGCATTCCAAACTCGTTCGTTCGCCAGCGTCCAGGGAGTCCTAATTCCGATGTAGAAATTACGCCGCACTTTCCCCATTAGGTTGCCGAGCAACGCAAATAACAGACAGATCCCACCAACAATCGCACGCCCTACATCTGTCGAGCGCCCGAGGCCCGCCCAGAGTGTTACCGCATACAAATACCCCAGCAAGCAAATGAGAATCAGCATGATCTGCAGATACGCCGAGCGAAAGCTGTCCACCTCGAAATTTCTCGGAGAAAGCCAAGGCAGGAAATACATCAAAAGCATCATTGCCGCCATCAATCCGGGCCCAATCAGGAATAGTGACCATTTCGGACTATAACCGTTCGGCTGATTCTGCATGTTCCAATGTGTGGCAATCGTATTTGGCAGGTGAGGGTATGCCACCATCGTCGCCACCAGAGCTGCGGTGGTCAACACGATTCCAATCAAATAGTATTTGCCGCTCATCGTTTCTTTCCTTTGCCCTTTTTCCCGTCGTCGATCAACTCCATCGCCCAGGCCAGCAGGTCCTGCACCACAGTGGTGTTCAGCCCGTACCAGATTTGCTGCCCCTCGCGCCGGCTGGTGATCAGGTCCGCCTCCTTCAGCACGGCAAAGTGATGAGACATTGCTGGTTTGGTCATGTCAAACTTTTCTGCCAGCGCTCCGGCGGTAATTTCTCGATGCCTCAGCAGCGCCAGGATTTCCCGGCGCGTCGGATCCCCCAATGCTCGAAATGCTTTGTTGCTGCCCATCGCGTCCTTAAGCGTATCCTTAATTAAACAGTTGCTTAACTATATTCACGAACTAGCCCGCTTGTCAACATCCACAATTCCTGCATGTAGTTCTTCCCTAGGGGGTGTGCTGCCGGGAAGAATCGTTTGCCGAGGGTGTTCGATCGTTTGTGGTGCCAAGATAAGCGGCGATTCCGATACCCGCTGCGGCCAGGACCAACGCCAAGGTAATCGCTAGCCTTGATGGCCGCCCATTCGTTAGTGTGCCTTCGTTCAATGCGCGGATGTACCGCACATGGTGGACGGATGCCAGAATATTGGTGACCACTCCAATCAGCACAAACGCCATGCCGATCGGCAGAGACAACGCCGATGGAACCGCCTCCGGTCCCGGATGTGTCGCCTCAATCTCGCGCAAAAACAGACCAAATCGTGCAATCACAAATCCGAACGCCATCAACGCCAGGCCCGTCCGTATCCAGGCCAGAAACGTTCGCTCCGCCGCCATGTACACCCGGGGGTCCCGACTTGCATTTTCCTGTGTATTTTCCGCCGTCATTGTCGAACCGTCTGCGCCACTCCGAATCCGGAGCATATCATCAGATTCTCGATATGGCCCCTGGCTTTGCGTTTACCTGACCAGGGTGAGCGGAGTTCTTGCGCCGTGGCCGATTTGGGATCGGGAATCAGTTCCACAAAGCGAAGACCAAAGCTCAAAAACCGAAGATAAAGCGCCAGTGCTCGGGGCTTACAAATTCCTAATAGAGCGCTCAGGATTTTCACAGGGACCGTTGCTTAGGCTGAAAATGAGGCAGCCGACTGGAGCTTGTGCAGGAAGCCAGTCAAGGGGAACGAAGATGTTATATGGGCCAAAAGGCAGCGAGAAGGCCATTATGGCGGGCCGCGAAGCAGAAGGATTAGTAGAAGAGTTCGCGAAACTAAGCAGACGGATGCTGAAGAGGTCGCAATCTGCCGAGGGTTGGAGCTGAAGCACCTACTTGAGAGTGCTGGGAGTTGGCGAGCTCGTTCAGCGCGTCCGGTTGAGAGCGACCATCTCCAGGCTGTGGACCTCGAAGGCCAATTTTTCGTTGGGGGTTAGGCGGTAGCCGCGATCACGGCTTGGTGGCGTTTCGGGGCGACATGAGCTGTGCGCAGATGGCTAAGAAAATGCTCCCGGTTCTCTAACTGTGTTGTGCGTTCATTCCGCAGGTAATCGTCAGCCATTTGCAGAAGTTTGCTGCAAGTAGGGAACGGATCGTATCCTCCGGCACGGGAGCCTGGCCCGACGACTTCGATCCGGCCGGCAGCCAAATTGACCGTTGCGGCTGGGCAGAGACTGCGGGAAACTGGTAGTCCGCAGGGCAGCACAAAGTAGCAAAAGCAGGGCAGTGCCTCAGAGCAATGCACAACACCGAGCAGATCCTTGAAAAGAGGCTGACTATGACCCACCACAATATCGGCGAATTAAATCCTCCCACACGATTGATGATGACCCCGGGGCCGTCGTCGATGGATCCCCGCGTATATAGGGCATTAGCGACGCCACTCGTAGGCCACTTGGACCCGTGGTTCCGTGGCTGCATGGAAGAAACACAGATTTTGATGCGGGAAGTGTTTCAGACGGAAAATCGGATCACGTTTCCGCTGTCGGCGTCCGGATCGGGTGGGATTGAAGCGTCGATTATGAACTCGCTCGAGCCCGGCGACGAAGTAGTTTGTTGCGTGAACGGCTGGTTTAGCGAACGGTTCCACGTGATCGCGCAACACACGCAGGCAAAGCTGCACCTGGTCGAAGCGCCTTACGGCAAGCCAATTGAAGCGGAGGATGTGCGCAAGGTGGTGAAAGGCCGGAACATAAAATTGATTGGACTGGCCCAGGGCGAGACTTCTTCCGGCGTTGTTACCGATCTTGATCCTATCCGCAAAGTGGCCGATGAGTGCGGTGCGCTCTTGAGCGTAGACACGGTGGCATCGCTGGCTGCGGTGCCGCTGGATGTGGACAAACAGAGAATTGATATTTGTTTCAGCGGGTCGCAAAAGGCGTTAAGCGCGCCTCCGGGTATGTCGCCGATTACGGTGAGCCCGAGGGCGGAAGAGGTGTTCCGCACGCGCAAGACGAAAGTACAGAGTTGGTACTTCGATTTGTCGACCGCGATGAATTATTGGGGCAAGGACAGGCTGTATCATCACACACCGCCGATCTCTTTGATTTATGCGCTGCGGGAAGCGATGCGGATTGCGCTGGAAGAAGGACTGGAACCGCGTTGGGCACGGCACCGCGAAAATCAGCTTGCGTTGATTGCTGGCGTGGAAGCGATGGGATTGAAACTGCTGGTGGAAAACCCCAAGGATCGTTTGGTGACGGTGACGGCGGTGATGATCCCGGCGGGGGTTGATGATGTGAAATTCCGCAATCAATTACTCGATGAATTCAACATTGAGATTGCCGGCGGAATTGGCGCGTTGAAGGGTAAGATCTGGCGGCTCGGCCTGATGGGCTACTGCAGCCAGAAACAGTTTTTGCTGCAACTGCTTGCCGCGATGGAGAAGGCCCTGATCGACAACGGTCACCGGATGTCGCCTGGAGCGGGGGTGGGCGCGGCGGTTGCGTCGTACGTGAAGGCTAACACATCGAAGCACGCCGAACCCGCGGGAGCTGCCCGGTAAGAATCGAATTGTCGCCCCAGAAACGCTCAGACAATTCCGTGCTCGGGGCGGCGCTGGCTTTAGTGCCCGAGCATTGACAGTTCCGCGCGGCGACACGAATATATGGAATGGCTCAAGTGGGCCGCGCCGCAGCTAAGACAGGAATTGTGACAAAGGAGAAACAGTGCCTTCCGTACCACTTTTGGCAAATACCGGTGCGATGAACACCTTCATCGGTGCTTTTGAAGTGACTTCCAAGTTGAGCGGCCACGTGTACCAATGCCGCTTCTCCCATATCTGGAATGCCATCGCCACGCGCCACAGCGACACGATCGACGCCAAGTTTCTGGTCGATGAAGAGGGAAGAATCGTCGGACTAATTCACAGCGCGTTTGTGGAATTTCGCTCAAAGGCCGGGCGCGATCTGACGGATCGCGAAGCGAGCTTTGTAGCAGCGGAATACTTGCGCGAACGCCTGGAGGAAGAGGATGAGCGGCCGCTCTATGACGTGGCGAACAACGAAGTGATTCGATTGATCCAGCAGGTGGGAATTAAGTAGCCCTTACGACCGGGCCGGACTTTTGCCGCGCCAGTTCATCTTCGGTGCGAAACGCGGCCAGGCTGGGGTGGTGCAACCCATCGCGGCGCACAAAATAGATTACCAGCAGCATCAACAGCGAACCAAAAACCATCACCGCAACCGCCGCTTGCAGACCAGTTTGCAAATCACTGATGTCAGAAATTCGCCCTACCAATGTCGCCCCGAGGGCACCCAGCAGTTGCGTCACAAACATGTAAATTCCAATCGCGGTTGCGTGCGCGCGCTGCGGTGTCAGGTCATGAATCACGGCAGTTACGGGCCCGTGATACCAGGACATGAAGTAGCCGGAAACAAACAGACCCATAAGCACCGCCCATTTTTCATCCGACTGGATCGCCAGCAAGAGGAAGGGAGCAGCCAGTAGAAATGCCAAGGCAATGACCAGAATGCGGCCATATTGAAAGCGCTTCTGCAAAAGGTCGGCGAAGTAACCGCCCGAGAGAACTCCCAGCACCAGGGAAATGAGGCTAATGACGGAGATAGAAATCGCGGCTTCACGCAGCGTGAAGTCCTTGTAATTCTTGACGAAATCAGCGCCCCAACTGACCAGCGAAACCGTCGAGAACGTGATGCAAGTGCCGGCGACCATCAGGGCTAGAAACGCGGGGACTTTCAATAGCTGCCAAATTCCAGTCAGTTCGGAGCGCGGACGACGCGGAGGTTCGGGCAGGTGGAATGCAGTAAGTCCCGGTAGGATGCCGAGAGCGCCTACGATGAGGACAGTATATTGCCAGCCGAAACGCCCGCCCAAAATGCCTCCCATCGCAAAGCCTGCGGCGCCGCCAAGGAGCATGCCCGCCGCGAAGACGGATTGAGCCAGAGCGCGATGCTCGTAGGAGAAGGAATCAGAAATCATGGCTTGGCCGGCGGGCGCGTAAGCGGCTTCGCCAACGCCGACAAAAGCACGGGTGACAAGCAGGAGCATAAACGTGGGCGCGAGACCGCTGGCGAGAGAAGCCAAACTCCAGAAGAGCGCGGCGTAGGCGATGATTCTCGGCTGGCTATGACGATCGGCAAGAAAACCAAACGGAATGCTGGCCAGAGCGAGCACAATGAGCATGATTGTTTGCAGCGATCCTAGTTGCGTATCGTTCACACCGAAATGCTGGCGCAGGAGAGGAATGAGGGGGTTGAGGACCTCGCGATCGGCAAAGTTGACAAAATTGATTAAAGCAAGTACAGCAAGGAGTCGGACCTGTGTATAGGTGAGGAGAAATGTGCGAGACGTCATGAAATTGCGGCATCCTCTCACACCGGCGAAATGAAGAGCGCTTGGAATCGGCAGTCTAGCGCAGAATTAAGACTTCGGGGATTATATAACACTCATGATAGAAGCTAACCGACAGGCAACTACCAGTGATCGATTAACGCAGGTCCTTTCCTACGGAACGTTGCTGCTGCTGCTTTATCTCGTTTTCCTGATTCTGACGCCCTTTCTGGTGCCCTTGGCGTGGTCGGCCGTACTGGCAATTTTTTTCTATCCTATTTATCGAAAGCTGCAGAAACGCTACGACATGACGATGGCGGCGACGTTGTGCACGATTGGTGTGACGCTGCTGCTGATTATTCCAGTGCTCCTGGTGTTTGCTTACGCTGCGAAAGAAGCCGTGGACGCTTCGGCGCAGTTCCAGGGGATGCTGAGCGAGGGACCAAAAGTGCTACCGGAGAATGCGGTGAACTGGGTGCGCGACCATCTTCCGGATTCGCTGCAGGACGTGGATATCATCAACGCGCTACGGCAAGGGGCGGAAAAAGTGGCGAGTTATATCGCCGGCAGCATGGGCGGGCTGATCAAGAATCTATTTTCGTTTTTCGTAAATCTGTTCATTCTGCTGTTTGCGTTGTTTTTTATGTTTCGGGATGGCGAACACATTCTGCACGCCGTACGGCACTTGTTGCCATTTGAAAAAGAGTTGCAAGACACGATGATGACGGAGTCCGGTGACTTGATTTTTGCTAGCGTGGCGGTGGCGCTGTTGATTGCGATCATTCAGGGATTTCTAGGAGGCCTGGCCTTTGCGATAACAGGACTAGGCGCGGCGGTATTCATGGGGGTACTGATAGCGTTCTTTTCGATTGTACCGGTGGTCGGATCGGCGCTGATCTGGGTTCCCGCCGCGGGATGGCTGGCAATTCAAGGGCACTGGGGAAAAGCAATCTTGGTGCTGATGATTTGCGGCGGAGTGGCGACTGTGGCTGACAACGTCGTGCGGCCGCTGTTACTTCGCCATCGAACCAGCCTGAACGATTTACTTTTGTTCATCAGTATTTTGGGCGGATTGGACGTGTTTGGACTGTTGGGATTGGTAGCCGGGCCGACGATCGTGGCGGCGGCATTGGGGGTTTTTCGTGTGTACATGGCGCACCGGGACGAGATGGCAGCTCGCCCTGAGGCCGAAGTGACGACGTAACTTGTAGCGAAACGCACCGAGCGGAATCTGCGCGAGAAGAAGCGCTCTGTGCTAGAGTACGCTCTCGATGAGTCTAACGAATCACGTCACGGAACCTAGACTACTGGAATTAACGGCGCCGAAACTGCGCTGGCGCTGCGAGCTGTCTCGCATACCGTTTGAAACGACCGCACAGGCGCCGCGACGCGAGGGATTTGTTGGGCAGGAACGCGCACTGCGCGCCCTGAAAATGGGCGTGGAGCTGTCGGCACCCGGGTACAACGTTTTCGTGTGTGGGTTAGCGGGAACGAGCCGCGGTGGAACGATCGCGCAGATGATTGAAGAGTTGCACCCCGAGACAAAGCCATCGCTGGACCGCTGCTACGTAAATAATTTTAAAATCACGGACCGGCCACGGCTGCTGTCCTTGCCGCGCGGCTCCGCCAATATTTTCCGGAAAGACATGCAGGCGGGAGTCGACTTTTTGCGGCGGCGAATTCCGCAGGTGTTTGAAGGCGAACCGTTCCAGCGACAAAAGGGCCGGATCGTCGAGCGGTTTTCAGTGCGCGAAAAAGAGTTGATGGACGATTTCACTCGACGAATTGCGCGCGAACAGTTCGCGTTGGGCCACATGCAAGTGGGAGCGGTGGCGCTGCCGGAAATTTTCCCAGTGCTGGAAGGGCAGATGGTGCCGATCGAAGACATCACCAAGCTGGTACACGAGGGAAAGCTCGAAACTGTAGTGGCGGAAGAAATTGAGCGGAAGTACGAGCAATTCCGGCAGGAATTTACGGTGGTGTACCGCAAGACTTTGACGCTCTCGCGAGAGATGGCGAGCGAACTGAGTTACCTGGAGCAGGAGGCGGCTTCTGTTCTGGTCGATGGAGTGATCGAGGAGTTAAAGGAGAAATATCCCGGAACGGGAGTCTCGGAATACCTAGAAGAGGTGCGGCAGCATTTGCTCGATAACTTAGGACCTTTCAAAGAGCGAGAAGGCGAAGAAGAGCCTTCGACACAAGAAGTGCCAGAAGGGGTGCAGAAATTGAGCGGGCTCGAGCGCGACCCGTTCCGACTGTATGGCGTGAACGTAATTCTGGCGCACAATGCGGAAGAAAAGCCGCCAGTGATTTTTGAGACGACGCCGTCTTACGCAAATTTGTTTGGCACGATTCAGCGGGCTTACGACACGCGGGGCGGCTGGTCTAGTGACTTCATGGACCTGCGCGGCGGTTCGCTGCTGCGGGCGGATGGCGGATTCCTGATCATGTATTCGATCGAAGCACTATCAGAGCCAGGTGTTTGGCGCGCTTTAAAACGGACCATGAATCATAGCCGGCTGGAAATTCAGCCGCTCGAGATGTTTTATCCGTTTACCAGTACGGCGCTGAAGCCGGAGCCGGTGGACATTAATGTGAAAGTGATCCTGATTGGCGACCGAGATTTGTACGAAATGCTTTACGAGTATGAAGAGGATTTCCGCAAGATTTTCAAAGTGCGCGTGGAATTCGATGAAGAGATGCCGATGAGCGACATCGTCATCGAAGAATATGCCGGGCGGTTGCGCGGGCTGAGCGAGAAGGAAAATTTGTTTCCATTCGATCGCGGAGCGTTCGCGTCGATCCTGGAATATGGAGTCCGGCGAGCCGGGCGGCGAAATAAAGTGACAGCTCGATTTGTGGATATTGCCGACCTGGCGCGGGAAGCACATTACGCTGCGGCTGGAGCGGGTGAGAACGTAGTCAGAGCGGCGCACGTGCGGGCGGCAATCGCTTCGAAGATCGAGCGACACAATCTGATTGAGACGCGACTGCGAGAGATGGTGGAGGAGGGAATGCTGCTGGTGGATGTAACTGGCAGTTGCGTTGGGCAAGTGAACGGGCTCAGCGTGATGGAGATCGGTGGCTACACCTTTGGGAAACCAGTGCGGATCACGGCTAGCGCCGCGCTTGGAAAATCGGGATTGATCAACATTGAGCGCGAGTCAAAGCTGAGCGGAAGGTTTCACGATAAAGGCGTGCATATTATTTCCGGATATTTGCGCAGCACCTTTGCGAAAGACAAACCGTTGACACTGGCGGCCAGTATCTGCTTCGAGCAATCCTACTCGGGGGTGGACGGTGACAGCGCCAGTTCCACGGAAGTGTATGCGTTATTGTCTGCGCTGGCTGAGTTGCCCTTGCGACAGGACATCGCGGTAACAGGCTCGATGAATCAGCGTGGAGATATTCAAGCGATTGGTGGAGTCAATGAAAAGATTGAAGGATTTTTTGATACCTGCCGGATCTATGGATTGACGGGAACCCAGGGCGTTTTGATTCCGGCGGCGAATATCGAGGATTTGATGTTGCGCGAAGATGTGCTGGAGGCGGTGGCGGGTGGGAATTTTCATATCTGGCCGGTTGGACGGATTGAGCAGGGAATTGAGTTGTTGACGGGAGTGAAGGCGGGACGGCGCAACGGGGACGGAAGATTTCCCGAGCAAACGGTATTTGCGACTGTGGATGACCGGTTGAGAGAGATGGCCCGGATGATGAAGGAATTTGAGTAGAAAAGTGATCAGTCGTCATTTGTAAGTTAAGTTAGGGTTCTTTCAAGTTTACTGTGCCATGACGTGGGGTGCGGTTACACCGAGAGTCCTTGTTACGCCTAGCCAATGCTTCCATCACAAAATTGCCGACTAGGGAAGGGGGGCCTGGTAGGACTTGCGGTGATCGATGCGGTAGTCGGGGGGCTTGGCGTCGGTGGGTAGTTGCACCGAGTCAACTTTCACGTTGATCGAGTGGAGACTGCCGTCGGCGATCGTCGGGATGAAGGCCAGGCTGTATTCGTTACGGACGAGTTGGGCGACCTGACCGTAAATCTCCTGAATGGCTTTTTCGTTTTCGGGAAAATAGGCGCGGCCCCCAGTGGCATCGGCAATAGCGCGAAGCAGACCGTCACCTTGCGCGAAGATCTCTTCGTTCTGCTTCAATCTGTTTGCGTTGCCTTTTTTACCATTGCGCATTGGCCCGCTGACGGAAACACAAAGTATGCGGACGTCGCCGGTTTGTAATCGCTGTTGCAAGGATTGCATGGCCAAGGCGGAGCTGGTGTCCACTCCCGTGGATAGCAGCAGGATCGTTTTTTTCCCGGGAACCTTTGTGAGCCAGTCAAGAATAGTAAGCAGGCTTGACGATAAATTCAGTTGGCCGAAACCAAGATTGAAGCGGATGCCGGAGAGTGCGGCCTGTGCGGCTGCCTTGTTGGCGGTAAAAGCGAGGATGGGAGTAGGTGAATTATCATAGCGGGCTATCGCGACGCGATCTGATGGCGAGAGGCCATTCAACATAGCGTCGGCAGCGAAAATATGAGTATTCTGCAGGAAGTAGACAGACGGGCCTGCTTCGATGAGCATCAGAATCTGACCGGGTTCGTCGACCGTTGCGAATTCGGTGATGGGCTGTTCCACGCCATTGTCGAAGACGTGAAAATCCTCGCGGCGAAGTCCTTGAACAAAATTGCCGCGAGAGCCGGTGACGATTACTCCGACATTCACGAGCTCGACGTTCACGCGAATTGTTTCTGGAGTGCTAGCGGCAGATTGCTGTGAATGCGCGGGGGTGCAAAAGAGAACGCAGAACGGCAGCGAGAGTAGCAGATTCGAAAGGGGAACCCATGTTAGGAGCCGGCAGGCTGCCGGCGGTAGATTGGATGTCGTGCGGCAATGTGCTGAACTCATGAAAAGGGAATTATTCGATCCATTCGTCGAAATGTACGCCCTTTGCATCTTTCCAGGAGGCTCCCGTCATGCAGTGTAAATGGCGCGGAAAAACCTCAGGATTGACCGTGGCCAACCAGTCGGAAAGTTTCTTGCCAGTGTCTGCGGAGTCGGAGGTTTCTGATTTTGTGGCAGCTGCTTTTGCTTCGGCGATCCATTTTTCGCGAACACCGGGCCAGTCGACCTTTTGAAAATCGAAATACGAGAAGCCGTTCAGTTTCTCCGGGAATTTGCTGCGTGCGGCGAGAATTTCCTTCGGAAGGCTGACGTCAGAATTGGCGGCCTGCTCTGCAAGGAGGGCGTGAAGTGGTTCGCTTTTCGAGGCGCCAAGGAGGAAGTCAGGGGCCATAGCCAGATGATAGAAATTCCATTGGGCGAGGCCCGCGGCGCCTTGTGTTCCGCCGAGAGAAATCTTCATGTAGGTAGTGGTGCCCTCGTTGTGCTCTGAAGTGATTTTGTCACCTTCAATGGTGCGAAGAAGTTTCATGGCATCGGGCTTGTTGCGAATGCCAAGGATGCGGATCTGCTGCGAATCATCCAGAGCGGGATTATTTTGAATGGATGAGATTTCTCCGGTGGTGAGTGCGAGCGCTTCGGCAAGAGGCATGCCCAGGCGGGTTTGCGCGGCGGATTCTAGGGCATCAACCACTTGGGGCGAGCCGCTAGCGCCTTGTGAGAAGGCCTGTTTCAGCACCTTATAAATTCCCAGAAAGTTGATCTCCGACGCGTTAAATGAAATCGTATTCGCAGACAGCAAACGCATTGTCTCCGGGTTTGTTTTTCCGTCAGCCCAGATATCGAACAGAGTCCCTGTAGAAGTGTCGCCCAGAATAGCGCCCTGCACGCGCGTCTTGGCGCCCTCGAGGGAGAGATGGCCGGCGAGAAGGTGGAGAGAATCCAGTTTTAGATTTTTGACCAGCGCTCTGAGCTGGGGATTTGGCGACGCGGAGTCGCTGGCCAGATCGGAAACTTGGGAGATGCGCAGAAAGGCTTCAACGATGCCGCCCGAGAGGAGTGGCTTCGCCTCGAGATAGGTAGGGGATTCGGCGAGCGAGGGGCCTTTCGATGTACCGGCGAGGCGGTTCAAGATTTCCTCAAACACGGACAGTTCACTGGCGCTGACGGCGTATTTGCCATTTTCCGTCCAGTAAGAAACGGAAGATTTGTGTTCAATTTTCAGCGCGGGCACGCCCGCGACGGTAAAATGAGTGAGTTTCGGCACGTCCATTTCCGAGCCACTCAAGCGGAGAACGGCCTTGGAAAGGATCGCTTCTTTCCCGGTACGATCGTAGACGAGAAACATGCCACTCCATGCCGGGGCGGCGGTCTCCCCGGGAGTTGTTTTTGCTGGAGTCATAGCAGGCTTCGGCGCGGGAAGATTCGCTGGGCGCGGCAGATAACCAATGATAAAAGAATTATCGAGCAACGAAGCGTAATCATTGAGTTCTTCCTTGGTGAGCGGAGCTTTCTGTTTCTTGGCGTCGGAGAGCATCGCCTGGATCAATGAATTGCGCAGTTGCGCGGAATCGGGATCGTCCCAAAGGCTCATGAGGGCATTAGCCTGGCGGACTTCGGCACTCGGAGCTCCGTGCCAGGCTAAAAAGAAAATCGTGCGACCCGGCAAGAGAGTGGGGTCGAGCGGAGCGGACGACTGCTGCGCGATGAGCGGGGACGCCAGCAGAAAAAACAGGGTGAGCAACCGGGATAAGCGCCGCATGACGAGTGTCCTCCAGACGATCGAGGTCAAAATTTATGGTAGCGAGATATCGACCGGCAAAAAAGAAGTGTTCGGGAGAGAGTTTCCAGGATTGGTGAGGAGTAGAGAGGGAGAGTCAATAATCAAGACTCCATAGGTGACTACCCGGAATAGAATTGGGTGGGGAAGGGAACCACAGGGCGCAGTCGATAGGGCTTTTCCAGGTCAAGCAGAGTGGCTGTGCCATGAAGAAAGAAAAAGCCCACCCGCAATGCGAAAGCGTGGTTGAAGACTTACCTAGAATGGAGCCGGCGTTACTGAAAGCCTACGGTTTCGGAGGGGCAGCAGCAGCCGGCGGGCCGGAATCCTTGGGGGTGGCAAGATAGCCAGCGATCTGGTTTTTACCAACATCAAAAACCACGATTTCGTAAGGAGATTGCTTGGCCGCGCCCTTGACATAAAACTGAACGGGTTCGCCGGAGGTCTTGTCTTTTTTCTCGATAGCGCGATCGTCAACGAGAACAGTCATGGTGTACTTGGATTTCTTCTGGTCGGTCTTATTCAAAGAAACCGAAACGGGACCAACGCGCTGCGGAGTCTTGGATTTCTGAATGGTGAATTCGTAATAGTTACGGTCACCGCGGCGCTTCAATTCCTCAAGATCGTCTTTGTTGCGGGCTATCAAGCCGCTCATCACACCCATGTCGCCGTTGGTGCGTTCAAGCTTCGATTTGGTGGCTTCGAGGTCTGTGCGGGTGGCTTCGATATCTTTCTTTGCGCCAGTGACATCGGTAGCAACGGCGCCAATTTTAGCGTCGGCTTCCTTTTGCGTTTCGGTGATTTGAGCAGAGAGCTTCTGGTCGGACGCGACCTGGCTCTTTCGAATTGCTTCCGCGCGGCTCTTGGCTTCCGCGACTTCGGCTTGGGTCATGCCGATTTTCTGTGAAGTGACATCGAGCTGACCCTTCATGTCGGCAATGCGAGTGTTGGCCTGCTCGAGCTGCGCGCCCAATATTTTATTCTGATCCTCGGACTTACTGAGTTCCTGTTCCAGACGAGACTGGACGGAGTGGCCCGCGTAGGCGAGCAGGCCCAGCGCAGCAAAAAGCAGCGCGAATAAAACAGCGATCCAGCGGGGTGTCCCCAGGTTGTCGTAGTGGTAGGACTCCTGTGGGTTCGGAACATTTGGAGAAATACTCATTCTCCCTCCTCAGAAAAAGTTGCTATGTGGGCACCGGCTCACAACCCCAAAATTATCCAACGAGCGCGAACACAAGTCCAATGATGCTCAACGGCGCGTGCCGCGTTGTTTACGTGGCGAGGAAGGTGGAGGCTGGCCATCCGGATCTGGATGGCGTTCGGGCCAGCGAACGAAGATAGAGGTGTTCAGACCGCCGCGCGGAGTAAAGTCGCCCTTCACAACGCACCAAACAGGATTGGCGGCTTTGACGATATCGCCGAGCATTTTGTTTACGGCGTTTTCGTAGAAAATACCGAGTTCGCGATAGGCGAGCAGATACATTTTCAGGGATTTAAGCTCGATGCAGTCCTTGCGCGGTTTGTACTGAATAGTGATTACACCGAAATCGGGCAGGCCGGTCTTGGGACAGATGGAGGAATACTCTGGGAAACGAGTGGTGATCACGTAGCCTGGATATTGATTGGGCCAAGTCTGCAGCGCAGGTAGCTTAGTAGCGATACCCGATTTAGCGTGTTCGTCCGTATAGTCCGGCATCGGCGGCTCCTCGAGCTATTGTACTGGAAAGCACTGCTTGGTTCCTCTTGCCACAGCGGGAGGTTTAGCATATTCTTTTCGAAGCCCGGGAACCCAGAGCATCGTAGATGACCTGCCCCATCTGCAAGAAGTCAGGAGCACGTCGGTCGCACCGCCAAACGGCTGCGGACCATATCGTAAGTATTTTTGGCGTGTTTCCGTGGAGATGTACTGAGTGTCATTCGCGATTCCATTCGCGAATTATGCCGCTGAGCTATTCTCTGCGTGCGCATTGTCCTTTCTGCGGAAATTTAGAACTACGAAGAATCTCCCCCGAATTTGTGGATTCGCCATTTGCGATGTTTTGGAGATTGTTGAGAGTTCCCGCGTTGCGCTGCGATCCGTGCCGCTATAAATATTTCAGTTTGCGGCCGTTACGCGAGACCCAGGAAGAACAAGCGTATAACACGTCTACCGGCGACTGAGAGCTCGGTTCAGTCGTTCACTTCGACTTCACCTTTGAGAATTGAGAAGGCCTAGAGCGGGCAATCGATCGATTTGCTCTGCCGTATGACGCCCCGCTCGTCGGTCACGCCAGCATAACCACATTTGGGATCGGTAACGTCCTCCAATAGGGCGTCGTATGATTTACCATTGTTGGAGAGGTTGAGGCGCAGCTTCCAACCGGGCACGATCTCTGGGCCGATGCCGTAGAGCGCGTGCGCAACCGTATAGAAATCTTCGGAGATGAATTTGGTACCCTGCTCGCCAAAGTCGCCTTCGCCGACCAGGGTCTGCCAACTTGCGTAAGTCCCGTGCCTTGTCTTGTAATCACGTTCGGCGTTATTGATGGCGCGCAAAACGTTGATGGCGAAACTGTGACGTTCATTTTCGCGGGAAGCGGGTGGAGGGCTTGGCTTTTGTGATAATGACGACGGAGCGGCGGTGAGCAGTAGAAGAAAAAGGGAGAAAAAGGCGGCTATTGATCGAAGCACTGGAATTTCTCCTGGCGGCGAACTGTCAGTGTAATGCAAAAGGCGGAACGGCAAACAGAAAGAAAGCATCTGAGGCTGGGCAGTCAGCCAGGTCTGGAGTATGATTCGGTTCCTACCCCCGCCGGCCCGCGGCTGGGATTCGGAGTTGGACATGCAGACACTCGTCAAGACCGAAGCGGCCCGAGTAGCGGCGCTCGATCGCTACGCCATCCTGGATACGGAACCAGAACAATCCTTCGACGATCTGGTGACTCTTGCCTCCTACGTATGCCAGACGCCGATGGCGTTTTTGTCTCTGGTCGATGATCACCGGCAATGGTTTAAGTCAAAGGTAGGAGTCGAGGTAAGAGAGACGCCACTCGAATCGTCAATTTGCGTTCATGCCATTCATGACGGGAAAGAAGACCTGTTTATCGTGCCTGATACTTTAGAGGATCCGCGATTCCGTGAGAATGCCCTGGTAGTCCGTGAGCCGCGAATTCGTTTCTATGCAGGAGCGCCATTAATTGATGATGACGGATTCGCGCTTGGGACGCTTTGCGTGGTGGACCGGCAGCCGAGGGAACTGAATCACGAGCAGACAGAGGCATTAAAATCGCTACGCCGGTTGGCCGTGGGCCAAATGGAACTGCGGAGAAATTTGGTGATGCTGAAGGCAGCATTGAACGATCGTACGAAAGAGGAACACGCGCGGGAGTTGGAACTGCAGCGGGTGCAGGAAAAATTAGTGAGGGTGCTGGGATTGAAATTGTAGACGAATTGCGGATTTGTGGGCGAGTCAAAGGAGCATGCCAAGGGCCCCGAACGACGGTCGGGGCCCTTCTGTATTGGCGCAGAGATTTGCGTCATGGTCCTTAGAACAGTCCATACAGGTTTTTCCGTCTGCAGAACGGCACAATTTTCGGTTCCGGCAAGCCATGGCTCCATGATTCTGGTCGGCTGCGACGTGTTTGCCACGTGCACCAGCCATATCGTTTGAGCATTTGAAAAAAGTTGGATCATAATCACGAGCCGAGGCGCGGTCAAGAATTTCGGAAGATAGAACTTGCCTGGCTCTGGTAGTCGCTAGCTATAGCATGAGGCGAGCTGGATTGATCTCGGCTGAGCAGGGCAGCAGATACGGCGCTGAGGGGAAGGTTCAGGTTTGGGGGCAGGCGAAGCTCCTGCCCGCACCATACCTGCTGCCCGCGAGTTCATGCCAGGACCGGTTAGCACTGGTAGGTTGACGGACCAAACCAGGAACATGACGATCAGGATAAGAGTGATGATCGTCGATCCATGACACTCATTCTGACGGAGGATGGAAAGGTTGGATGTGATTCGAGTTACAGTTGCTTGTGATCCTGTACCCAGCCCTGTGGATGCGCTGGTTTACTGATGAAAAGGTCCGCGCAGATGAGGAAAAATAGGAACCTACGCTACCCACTGTTCGTAGGAGCGATACTCCTCGTGCCCCAGTTGGCCGGTCAGGTTACTGTCGCTCAAGTGCTGAAGAAATGTCCTGACGGCATGACCCTGAAACTAAGTTCTGCACTCATTTCGCAAGGCACATTGTTGCTGGCGAAAGTGATGGGGACAAAAAGCTTGCCGGAAGTGAAGGCCGAATGGAACGGCAGGGAATTGGCCTTTTGGAGCGAAGCGGGGTCTGCCAAAGTGCTGCACGGTCTGATTGGCATCGACCTAGAGCAGCCCGCGGGGAAATATGACTGGACGGTCTCCTGGAAAAATGAGGCAGGTGAAGCGGTGACCTGCAGCGAGACCGTCACCGTCAGGACAGGGAAATTTCCGACCGAGCAGTTGAAAGTGGAAAAACAGTTTGTGGAACCCGATCCCGAGCAACAGAAGCGTGCCGAAGAAGATTCGAAAAAGATGAAAGCGATCTATGACACAGTTATGCTCGAAAAAATGTGGGACGGAGCGTTCCATCTGCCTTTGAAGAATGTGACCACGGGGGGGAATTTTGGCCGACGAAGAATATTGAACGGGCAAGCGCGCTCGCCCCACGCCGGCGTGGATTTCCCGGCGATGAAAGGAACTCCGGTACTCGCGGCGCAGCGAGGCAGGGTTGTTCTTGCGGAAGAGCTCTACTATTCAGGAAATACGATTGTGATCGATCATGGCTATGGAATTTACACTTTATACGCTCATTTGTCGGAGATCGATGTGAAGCCCGGGGAGACCGTGGGGAGCACCGCAGAAATCGGGAAAGTCGGCGCGACAGGAAGAGTGACTGGACCGCATTTGCATTGGGGATTGACAGTACAGCATGCACGGGTGAATGCGATGGGGATCGTAGAGAAGCAGCCGTAGGGGATCGATGAGTGAGAAAGACTCACTCATGCGCGCATGGGCAGGTGGGCACCAGGGTATGGTGTGCCATACGGCTACTTCAGGTAAGTGCGGACGATTTCGATAAGATCATCGGCGGCGTCGACCGAGGTCTTATTCTTGCGCGGCATGTTATTGCGGATGTGGTCTTCCATTAATTCTCCCATCAGGCTGTTGAGTGAACCCCGAGTGGCGGCCAGACGCTGAAGGAGGTCGGCACAATGGGCATCTTCTTCCAGAGCACGGAGAACGGATTCCAACTGGCCAATAAGCTTCTTGGTGCGAGTGACAAGTTCCAGTCGTTCGCGAGAAATGTGAGACATAATGGTTGACTACCCTAGGGGGGTATGGTATCAAATCCAAGAGAGCAAAACAAGCGCTAGCCGGATAAGCGTAGCCTGTCTTGGAAAGGTAGAACAGATGGATGCGCGGACACAAGAGCAACCGCCCCCACGAAGTAGCCGGGCTAACCGGCACGCACCGATCAGGTGAGATCAAGTGTTCTTGACCCACCGGTTCTGTGACGCTGCCCCGTCGATCCGGTGGAAAGGTACACTCATGTTACAAACTGTTCACAAGCGAATAGCCACACCTAAGGCATCCTCGTTGTACTGCGTTTGGGTCTGCCAGGGTCCGGAGCCGCGTCTGGAAGCAATCTGGATAGATAGCGCAATGTCGGCCTTCAAAAAGCAATTTGTATGCGAAGCGGAAATCGCAATTCAAGGCTAGCGGAATGAATCTGGGAAAGTTGCGGACCGCATGATCGAATTGGCTCAACCAGGCAGAGCGAAGGAGTGTGGAAGGGCAATCGGCATGAAATTTGCTGTTGGGGCGCTTTTCCTATTCATTTTTTGCAATGACCTGAAAGCCCAGCAGGGCACCGACGCCTCGCCAAGTTCACCGCAGGACCCACAAGGGCAGGTACAACCGGAGGCGGACGATACGTTGACTACCATGTTCCGGCACGCGGAATGGGATCGTTTGTGGCTCTCCGGGCAAGCCAATTTCATTTCACAATATCATCCAACCTTCACCTCACCCTATCAGGGCAAAAACAGTTTGTCGCCGGAAGCGCAGGATGCGACATCGCGCGTGCTCACGTTGTACACCGGTTGGCGCGCGACTTCGACCACCGAGTTTTTATGCGATGTTCAAGAGACAGGGGGGGCCGGTCTAGGCTCCGCGCTCGGTATGGCAGGGGCGTTCAACCTGGACGTTGTCAGGAATCCGCAGCTAAGCAAGGCCCCCTATATTGCGCGATTGATGTGGCACCAGATCATTCCGCTAGGTGGCGGCCAGGAATCGAGCGAACGAAATCCATATAGCTTATTTCGTGAGTTGCCGGTACGAAGGTTGGAAATACGCTTCGGAAAATTCAGTCTGGCCGATTTTTTCGACCTGAATACGTATGGTTCGGACACGAATTTCCAGTTCATGAACTGGACGACGGACAACAACGGAACCTGGGACTATGCCGCGGATACGCGTGGGTTTACCTTTGCCGCACTACTTGAGTACCACCAACGGGGATGGACGTTACGATTTGCCGAAGGGCTAATGCCCAAAGTCGCCAATGGAATCAACCTTGAAGCAAATCCGAGTTTGGCACGTGCGGAAAACGTGGAGCTGGAGTTGCGACGGAGAGTAGTGGGGAAGCACGAAGGGACCCTGCGGATTTTGAGCTTTGTGAACCACGCGAACATGGGGATTTACAAGGTCGCAGTCGATAACTACCTGCTGGGAATCACTCCCATACCGGAGATAACCTATCATCCCTTGCAGACGACGATTAAATATGGATTTGCATTGAACTTTGAGCAGCCGATTAATGAATGGATGGGCATCTTCGGGCGCTGGGGCTGGAATGAAGGGAAGCACGAGTCATTTGCATACACGGAAGACGATGAGACCTTTGAGATTGGCGCCGGCGCGAATGGCTCGAAGTGGGGGCGCCGTTACGATCGATTGGGATTGGTATTCGTTAGCAACGGAATCAGCCACGAGCACCAGCAATATCTCGGCTACGGCGGTTATGGATTTATTTTGGGTGATGGGCGATTGAACTACGGGAGGGAAAATATTTTGGAGAGTTTTTATACAATCCACGTGTGGAGGGGATTTTTTCCCGCGGTAGGGCTTCAGTATGCCGTAGATCCCGGGTATAACCGCGATCGGGGTCCGGTGATTGTGCCAACGGTGCGGTTTCATTTTGAGTTCTAACGGAGTTAGCCAGAGAAGAGGGCAACCCAAGACACGCTCGGCGCGCCATGCCCCTTATGAATAGTTGGAATTGACGGTTTGGGATTGTTGCGCTTCGGCGATGCGCGCACGAGAGCTGCGCACGATGCTGACGAAACGCCGAGTGAGTTCACGGATGCGATCGGGTTTGTGAAGGAGCATCGATTCAAGAGGCACCAGTTCCTTGCCTACGCTGAGGGCAGCAGCTCCGGCCAAGAGGTAGTGTGCAGCATTTTGCTGGGTGACACTACCGCCGGCAATGAGCGGTATTTCCGGAAACGGGCGGCGAAGGGCGCGTACGTAGCTGTCCGCCCCCATAAGCGAACAAGGAAACAGTTTCACAAAATCAGAGCCAGCCCTATAGGCGTTGAGGACTTCGGTCGGCGTCAAGGCGCCAGACATCATGATGACATTGGGATTTTTGGCAACGAATTCAACGGTCGGGATGTCTAGGGCCGGACTGCCGATAAACTGAGCGCCGGCGTCGATACACTGGCGGGCAGTATGGACGTCTAGTACGGTACCCGCACCGATGATGACGTTGGGAACGTGTTTGGAGACGTCGCGGATGACGTTGATGGCACCAGGAACGGTCATCGTCACTTCGATTAAGGGAATTCCGCCGTGAGAGACTTCTTCGACAGCGAAGCGAGCATCTTCGGCCGAAGAAGTGCGGATTACCGGTACCAACGCAACGGCATAAACCTGAGCTTTAAGCTGTTCTTTGTTCATGATCGGTAGCCTTTTGCCGTCGGGAATACCCAGACCGCCTCACAGCTTTCTAATGGCTTTTCTGGGAGCATTATAGATGGAGTGGTGGAAAATTCCAGTGCTCAGCGCCGTTGAAGCGGTGAAAGCAGTACGGTGGTAGACTTTGCGATGAGGATGGAAAAATGGCAACCAAGAAATTAACGAAAAAAACTGCGCGAATAAAGCGGAACCTGGCTCCCAAGGCAAAAGTAGTGCAGCGTGTGTCATTCAAGAAAGGGGTTCCCAAGAAGAGTGCGGCAAAGAAAATGGCAAAGAAAAAAAATCGCGGCAAGGCCGACATTCCCGGAGTAATTATCTACGAAAGCAGTGAGTTGGGGGCACAAACAGGAGGACAGTCTGGCGATACCCAGGGATTATCTGGAATCGCGGATGCGGAATCAGAAAGCGTGAAAGAGTTGTTGGAGGAAGGGCAATCGTTTGAGGCAGAGGTGGTCCAGGGAGTGGAAAGCGTACCGGATGCGGATGTGGGCGAGGTACGAACCCATGAAGTGCCGGAGGACGAGGTGCCTGGCGACTACATTGGAAAAGACGGGCAGATTTAGCTGATTCCAGGTGCGTGGATACAGGGACCCGATAGATATGCGAGTTGGCGTGATTTCCGATACACATGGGCTGTTGCGGTCTGAAGCGGAACGGGCCTTGCGCGGCGTCGATCTGATCGTACATGCTGGAGACGTTGGAAATCCGGAACTGTTGGTCCGGCTAAAAGCAATTGCGCCGGTGTTCGCGGTGCGTGGAAACGTAGATACCGAGAACTGGGCGCTAAAGTTACCGGAGACCTTGCTGGTGGAAGCCGGTGGCGCGTGCTTGTACCTGATTCATAATTTGAGACAATTGGATTTGAGTGCAGAAGCCGCGGATATCGATATCATCATCAGCGGACACACGCACCGGGCAGAACAGTGGGAGAGGGACGGGGTGCTGTACCTGAATCCGGGGAGCGCCGGACCAAGGAGATTTAGATTGCCAATAACGATGGCGCTCATTGATTTGGACGTGGAGCCGTGGAGCGTGGAAATTATCGAGTTGGTGGCCACCGACGGGACCTAAATAATCTGTCATCAGTAAGATAGGGAGGGTTTGCGGTCCCTGCCACCGGTTCGACAGGCACTTTTGCAGTTTGGCCGAACGCAGCGTAGCATCCCGGGAATCCGCGGCCCGGCCGATTTCCTGGGTCAGAGAGATTTTGCGCCGCGGTTAAAATTGTAGTGAGAAGAGGTGAATTTTTGCGAAACCAGGAAACCAGGCGGAAGTACTAGCGTACTGGAAACCAAAGGAGTATTTTGGTACGGCCCAGCTATTGTCCTGACAGGATGTATAAGGCAGTCTATCCGCAGAGCAAACGCTTCGAGAGAACTAGAAATCCCGCCGGAGCAAAAGCCGCCGGCAAAGTTTCTTATTCGGCGAAGGTGAATGCGGACCCGAACTTTAAAAGCAGGAAGGTCCCCATGGGCGTACTACATTTTCGATATCGCGAACGTCGGAGAACATTGCGCGTGGCTTTGGCTCTGCCGGTGCTGGTGCATGGACAGAATGATATGGGCGATAAATTCTGTCATAAAGCGATGACGCGCTCGGTAAACCGTCAAGGTGCGCTCCTAGTGATGGATGAGAGCGTATTGACGGGCCAGTCGCTGTTGCTCGTGAATGAGAATACCAACCGTCCTGCCGAATCGCATGTGGTATTCGTGAAGAAGGAACGAGACGGCAAATTCCTGGTGGGGTTGGAGTTTGCGAATCCTGATACGAATTTCTGGCAGATGACGTTCCCGGTGCCGGGAGCGCGGCCGTTGCGAAGAGCACCTGGGTCCAAAGCCACCGCCTAAGCACGAAGATTCACTCCAAAACTGAGCAAGAAAGATGGGTTGGCCGATCCGAGGATCGGCCTTTACTTTTTTGTAGTCACAAAAAAGCACCGGAGCTTTTTTGGGCCACGGTGCTTTTTAGCTTGAAGTTGAATTAGGAGTGGGACGCGAGGTAGCGAATAGCTTCGCCCACTTCGTGCTTGGCGCGATCGATGTGGCCAAAGGCACGCTGTTGGAGGCCCTGAGCGATAGTGTTGTCCTCCTCTCTTGCGATGTCCTGGTGAGCCTTGTCGAGCAACTGCTCAGCGCGATGCAAACGGCCGGTGTGATCGAGGCCAGCATCAACCGGTGGGTGATCGTTCAGGTCCTTGCCGTCATCAATCGAGGCCTTTTTGATTTCTGCGATCGCGGCGTCGATTTCACGAATAGCTTCTTCTTCCTCATGACGCAATTGACCGCCGTCGCCATGCTCAAGGTGAGCCCGAGCGTGACGAAGATCGGTAAGAGCGTGAAGATAGGCTGGATGTTTGCCCTGCGCGTCCGCGTTGTTAGGAGCGAGCGTGAACAACAGGGCGAAAAACAAGACGGAAACTGCGAGCTTGGCGATGAACTTCATCGACATGAGTTCTCCTTGGATGATAGTTAAGTGTGCTTGCGTAGGGCAGCACTGCACTGGATAGCTGCAAGCTGCAGACCACTTCGGCACTTTTCCAATCTAACCCCTTCGAGGGATGAAAAGTTTCGCGACCTTGAAGCCGGTTGCCATAAACAAAGCTGTACTTCAGGACAGGTCGAATTATCGACCTTTGGCCGGGCTAGCGCGCCTTTTTGGGCGCTTGCGAGGGTTTGGATCGGGACTTTCTTGCGGAGGGTTGTGACCGGCGCGCCGCGGCGGTCAGCGATTCGCGGTGTTTGCGGGGCAGCTTCGCGAGGACCAGTTCATAGGAGTTGCGGAGGAGAGAAGCAATTTCTGGAGTCGGAAGAATTGTAGGTGACTCGATGGCGATCCAATTGGCGCGGGCGAGGTAGGGAGCAGGAATGATGCCTGGGCGTTCGGTAAGTTCAACAAAGTTTTCTGGCGTAACCTTGAGGGAGAGCCAGACCGCTCCCGGTTCGAGAGGGGTCACCGCAAACATTTTCCCGCAAACTTTGAATAGAAGATCGTCGCCCCATTGAATGTGCTCGGTGGCGCCGGGGAAAGAGAGACAGAGGCGGCGGAGTGTGTCGATATCCATTGCCATAGCCCAGAGGGAAAACCAAGTCGGACTCGATCGGGCGTGCCCGGCTGTCAAGGTAGTCTAGCGCCGAGGAACGGGGAGAGGAAGAGGGGAGAGAGCATCGAAGAGCGAAGGGCCACTCTTTCAGGAGGGAAAGCGTCATAGTAGGGAACCACGAGTATGAGGAGTTGGAGGTGCGGATGAATTCTTGGCGATACTTCAGTCTTATCTTGGCGCTCCGATGCGTTGGTGCGCTACTGGGGTGGCCAGGTTGGGTGTCTGCGCAGACGACCTCGTCGAACCAACAGCCTGCCGCGGAGCAGAATGCGGCACAGGGAAAAATCCTCGTAAATTCGAATCTAGTGGTTCTGCCGGTAACCGTGAAAGATCGCGCCGGCAATCTCGTTCCCGACATGGAGATTCAGGATTTCCGGGTGTTTGATGATGACGTGGAACAGTCGATCGAAGTGTTTACGACTGAGGCGTTTCCGCTTTCGCTGGTTGTGTTGGTCGATGACGATCTGAAATCGAAAGATGCGGCGGCCCTGGTGGCAAGCTTGCGCAGTGTTACGGCGGGAATCAGCTTGGGTGACGAGGCGATGGTGTGCCGCTTCGACTTGGATGTAAATTGCGGTGAAAAATTCACGAGCGAGGAGGATGGGCTTGTGGCGCAATTAAGAGACGTCAAAGAGGCGAGCGCGCCGTCGAAGACCGGATCGGCCCCGAAGGAGAACGGGGCCGATTGGCATCCATTGGGTGTGGGCGAGCCGGGAATTGCGGCGCCGGTGGATGCGGGAAGCAGGCCGACGAAGGCGCTGGACGACGCGGTGTATACCGCCGCAGAGTTGCTGCACGAACGCGAACGAAACCGGCGCAAAATCATACTGTTGATTTCGGACGGGATGAACGGAGCGATATTTAATCATCACACTTACGAGGGGACGGTGGAACGATTGTTGCACGAGAATATTTCGGTATACGGATTGGCGATCGGCAGCGATTCCTTCCACAGACGATTTGCGAGAATGCGGGATTACGCGAATTGCAGCGGGGGCGATATTTATTACGCGTCAAAGAGCGATGCAATGGAGCGGCTCTATTCACAAATGACAGAACAGGCTCGGCACGAATACACCTTGGCGTATGTGCCGAAGGGGAATAAGCGAAGTTCGAATTATCACCTGGTGAGGGTGAATACCGTCGAGGAGGGATTGTTGGTGAAAACCAGGCAGGGGTATTACTCTGGTGCTGGTGCGGGCGGGGTGGAGAAAAATCAGTAGCATTTCGGTAAGCATAGGCGTTGGATCGAAAGATAGGCTACTACAAGTACAGTAAGGAAGCAGGAACTAGCGCAAATATCCTGCTCAAGAATGACTGCGTCCGTCGATGGCGAGTGTCCCTGAAGCGAAGAGCAGTCCAGGGGCCTACATAGCCGCACGTCAATGATCCTGCCATCGGCGCGATCTGAATCTGGCAAGGGCCTTTCGTCAGAAGCATCTCCCGCGATTCGCTGCAGCCAGAACGATCGATGGGGAGTAGCGGTGCCAATTTTATTGGGCCTTATCGTAAGGAAGGCCTTTGTCAGCCCAGTCCGCAGCGAAACTCGTGGGAAGAACGAGAGCGCGAAGTTTCGTGAAACCCATATCGTGGAGAGCGCTGAAAGCGGGACGCAAGTTTGGGCAGCGTTCGAGCGGACAGCAACCACAATAGATGACCAGGCTCTTTGAACGTGGTAGTAAGGCAGCCCATGTCTTTAATTGTGCGAGTCCTTCCGGACTCCCGCCGCTACCATGAAATTGCGCACTCGTAATGTGCCCGGCAGTGTAGAGCCGCTGAAAGCCAACAAAGACTATAGTCGGCGCGGATTTGGCATCAGAAAGCTCCTTCACCAATTCCTGAGACTGCACGGTTTGGGCGGTTGTCCACGGGGCAGACAGATTTTGCGCGCGGCCAGATTGCAGGAAGAATAGTGCCGAGGCCGCGGCGAGAATCATTGTGAAACCATAAAGAAAACTGGCTCGTGGTAATCTGCGCGCGTCCATGAGTGCCTCCGATAAACCAACGCCAATATTCTAGCGCATTGCTAAGGGTGGGAAGTTGTTTGGCGAGCGAAGCGTAGAGGTTTATCGGAACCATCCACAAAAATCAGGAGGGAATTGTCCTTCAGCTCGAAACGTTTTGCCGCTTCGAGAAGTTTCAGGTATTGATCTTCCTGAGCACCGACCGCATCGTCGACGCAAGCCATGCGGGTGGAGGCCATTTGGCCGAACTTGATGGAGTCTCCGGAAATAGCTACGCTACCGGCGAAACGATTGCAAGAAGCATTTCCGGCCGCGCGCCCGGGCTCGAAGAAGGAGAGCGAGGCTTTGGAATTTGGCACAACCGGAGTGCCGGGGAGATCGGTGAGAAGCCACTCGGTGCCAAGCAGGGAAGCGGGAGTTTTGGCAGATGTTGCCGGAGAGTGGCTCATTGTTTTGTGAGAAGAGCAGGCGGCCACGAAAATCGACAAGAAGAGCACAACATATTTTGCATTTGCGAACATCATCCGCATCATCCTTATTGAGAAAAGAACGCGGTTGCCAATGCCAGTGGTGCCCCTGGCAGACCGGTTCAAGTTGCTCTTTTGCCTGTGAACAAGCGATAAAGAAATAAGAGAAGAATTGCTCCGAGCACCGACATAATGAAACCGGCCGATTGTCCTTCCTGGTACCAGCCGAGCATACGGCCGAGATAGCCGGCAATAAAAGAGCCGGCGATGCCAATCAGGATCGTAATGAGACACCCGCTGGGGTCTTTGCCGGGCATAAAGAATTTCGCGACGGCCCCGACGATCAACCCAATGATCAGCGTTCCAATCAAGCTAAACATAGGGACTCCTTCCGAATCGAATTGCAGAATCAGATTGCGTCATCCCTTGATCCCAAGTGAATCGCAGATGTTAGCTACGATTGAGCGGTCGATTGAGTTTGACACTATTCTAGCGCAAATTGGCGAGAGTTCAGGAAAAGTTGCATCGCAGAAGAAGGCGAGAGAGTTCGGTCAAATCCTAATGCTTAAGTTCCTTGCGGGTGCGCTGGAGTTTGACAGCAGTGGTGCGGAGCGTTTCCGGAATATTTTTATTGGTGCAGAGCCTTTTGAGATCGAGGGCATTGAGCATGGGAAGCATGTGGAGAGTGACATCGAGAGGTGTTTTAGGATTGTTCATCAGATTACGAACGACCGTATAGTTTTTGCGGAAATTGCGATTGTTGGCGATCATGCGAAGAATTTCGTCAGTGAGATTCGCCATGCTGGCATAGGCTTCGACTTCCTGATCCGTGAGGCGAGGAGATTGCAGTACGGCGCGCTGAACCACTTTATTGGAGTCGCGAATGAGGGTGCGGCGTGCTTCGCCGCTGCCTTTCATTGCAAACTGCACGCGCTGAGACACATTCATCCGGGAAATCTGCTGCAAAAGCGTCTGACGCTTTACGGGATCGGGCTCGGCCTCTTCTGCAACTTCGGCTAGACGCATTGGGTCGAGAAGAGCGGCGGAACGAAGTTCTTGCAGCACATTTTTGTGGTCCGCAGTTAAATGTGGGGAGTGCTCCATTGCGGTAGCGAGCGCACTTGAAGCGGAAACGCGGTCGAGTTCTTCCAGCAAACTGCTGACTCCAGTTGCGGAAAGTCGGGGCACCAGCGGAACCAGATACTCACCGGCACAATTCCTGTTGTGAATCATGGCGTCAACGATAGCGGGCTTGTCGGCAAGCGCTTTGCCGGCATAGGAAAATAGCTGGGGAGCAACTTTTTCGCGGGAAAGAGCTTCCACGAAAACTTCGAGTGAAATACCGGCAAGTCCATCGAACGCCCTGGTGGAGATCAGTTCGTCCCGATCATGTGCGAGGACGGAAAGAATTTCGGCTCGGTCAGCGGGAGAAAGATGCGCGCCAGTGGAGACCACGGCCATTTTGCGCTCGAAAGTGGCGCGTCCATGGCGAAGATCTTCGATAACCTCAGGGCTGAGCGATTCCACTTTGTGCAGGCCTCAGATCTTTGTGACCCACCGTTATTGTACCTGAGGCATCGGGCGCGCCAAGTGGCGGCATCGTCTGGCCGTTCAATTCCAGCAACACCGCGCTCGAATTGGCCGCCATGATTTCAAATTGATCATTGGCCGAGAAGTTGCGGTTGGAGCCTAAGGGAAGTTCGCCGTCGGGGATAAGTTTACCGTCGGCCAGAATACGTAAGTGTGTGGGCGCGGCGATAGACACATCAAGATCCAGCCGTGCCGGGGGCGTTGCAAATAAACATCGGTGGCAGGGCTGATCTGTGAGAGACGCAGGAGCAAGGGGAGATAAGGCTTCACTTGACTGTAAGGTGGGAGGGCTTGGCGTGAGGATGAGAGATGATTGCTTAGCAGCGCGGTGAGCTAGGTAGTAGCGCCAGGCGTAGTACCCGCCGCCGACCAATCCAGCCGCAATAACGAGCAATGCGAGAAACGCGACAAAGGGAATCCATTTGGGACGCGAAGAAAAATGGTTGGCGTTGTTTTGTGGAGGTAGTTGAACGAGGGGGCCGCGGGCCAGATCGTATTCCGCCAGGAAGGATTCTTCGTCAAGGCCGAGATAGCGCGCAACGGAACGAACGAACCCGCGGTTAAAGACCCCGCCTGGTAGTTTCTCCCATTCCTCATTTTCGAGTGCTTCGAGGAAGCGAGGTCCAATGCGCGTTGCCGAAGTTATTTCTTCTAGCGATACTTCTCGCAGTTCGCGTTCGCGTTTGAGACGTTCTCCGAAATTTCCCCTGGCCATGCCCTCTACCTGTAATCAATTAATGAGTGTAGCAGCGGAGGCAGGAAGGACCAACCGCACGGAGCGCAAAGAGCCTCGCCTGCGGGAAATAAGAAGGCGGGCGCGAAGGAAACGAAGGAAGGGCCGGCGTTCCTTGGAGGGGACTATAATCGGCGAGAGACGTGCATTCACCGCCGCGGGGCGAAGGTAAACTGTTGAACGCGACGGCTTTCTGCGGAGATGGCCGAGTAATCCGCATTGCACGCGGATTTTTCACAGGCCACAATCATGCCTGCCGCTTTCTCGATTGCGAATGCCTGGAATGCGTGTATAAAAAGACTACTGACCGAAGGCAGAGGATGCGGAACGATTGGAGATCCGGCATTGAGCGAAAAAGACGAGCTCTACCGTGACCTGGTAGAGAATAGCCGCGATTTGATCTGCACCCATGACTTGAATGGCGTTCTAATGACCGTCAATCTTGCCGCTGCCAGAACTCTCGGTTATGAGCCGAGCGAACTTGTAAACCGGAGTCTTCGGGAACTCCTAAGCCCTAGTCTTCATGATGACCTGGATGCCTACCTGATCAGTTTAAAGGAGAATAAGTCGGCAAGTGGCGTCATAGAACTGTGGTCCAAAAGCGGGGAAATCCAAATTTGGAAATATACCAGCATCCTTCGCACAGAAGAGGTTCAGGCCCCTTTTGTCCATGCTATGGCCCACAATCTCACAGAAATTTTGCAGGCTCAGCAGGCATTGCGTGAGAGCGAAGAGCGGCTGCGAATCGCGGCTGAAGTAGGCAGGATGTATGCCTGGGAGTGGAATCCCGCTACTGATTCGGTTCGGCGATCCGCGGAATGCGAGAGCATTTTGGGTGTCAGCGGACCTGCGGGCGATAGTGTCGCCAAGGATTATTTCAGTCTAATCCATCCCGATGATCGCGACAATTTGTGGCATTTGGCCACGTCGCTAACGCCCGAAGCGCCTTCGTATCGGACGGAGTATCGCAGGCTTGGTTCGGAGGGTGACTTGCTGTGGCTCGGAGAGAGCGGCCACGCTTCTTTCGACAAAGCCGGCAAAATGGTCCGCTTGATCGGCATGACAGCGGATATTACCGAACGAAAGAGGGCCGAGGAAAAGCTGCGGGCCAGTGACGAGCGGAGCCGGCACATTGTGAAGAGTTCACCGGTTGCCATCGTGGTTTCGCGCGGATGGGAGCAAATCGTAGAGCTCGTTAACGATAAGTTCACCGAGCTTTTTGGTTACACCAAAGAGGATATTCCGAGTGTTCGGGAATGGTGGACCCTTGCCTATCCCGATCCTGAGTACCGGAAACGAATCAACACGGAATGGGACGCAAGAGTTTCGGAGGCAATTCGCAACCGGGCTGCGATCACTCCGATGGAAGCAATGGTTTGCTGCAAGGATGGTTCGTTCCGCTACATCGAATTTCATTTTGCGTCTCTCGACGAAACTAACCTGGTCAGCTTCGTCGACCTCACCGATCGCAAGAAGGCAGAGGATGAACTTGCAAAAGTTGGAGGTCGTCTGATCGAGGCGCAGGAGTCCGAACGCACGCGAATTGCAAGAGATCTCCACGACGATATCAATCAGCGTCTGGCATTATTAATGATCGAGTTGGAGGAGCTCGAGGAGGTCTCGCTGCAATCTCGATCAGGAATCAGGCAGCTCAAAAGCAAGTTGCAGTCGCGCGCTTCAGAAATTTTGAACGGAGTGGCAACCATCTGCCACGAATTGCACCCGCAGGTGCTTGAACTGTTGAGCTTCAGTGTGGCATTGCAGAGCCTTTGTCGAGAGTTCGGAGAACACCACAAAGTAAAAATAGAATTTAGCCATCGGGACGTGCCGCACCCCTTGCCGAAGTCAATCTCCACTTGCCTGTTTCGGGTCGCCCAGGAGGCTTTGCGGAACTGCATCCGGCACAGTGGGACCGATCAAATCCAGGTGCACTTGTTTGGCACTCCCGGCGCGGTTCACCTCTTGGTTTGCGATGCCGGCGCAGGATTTGATCCAGAAACTGGGGTACACAGTGGTGGGCTGGGGCTGATCAGTATGCGTGAGCGAATTACCCTGGTAAATGGGTCGATAACTGTGAAGTCCAAACGCAACGTCGGAACGGAAATACACTGCACCGTTCCCATTGTGAACGATGTCGCGGCCCACCACTCGAGTTCGAACTGATGCCAAGACGTCGGAAAGACATTCCCCCCTTGCACACGAGGACCATTTAGGTGCTAGTCGGAGCATGGTGTTCCTGAAGCACGAAGCTCCTTATTCGGAAATAATTTATGATTCGCCGATGCAGCTGGAGTGACAAATACCAGAATGAAAGTAAAAGACTTACCATCACGTCGGGAGGTTGACTCCAGTTTGTAGAAATGGCCTCAGCCCAGCCGAGCAGTCCGATTCTGCACGACCGCAGCCTCCATCACACAGCTCCGTGACCTTCCGCATGGAATTCCGGGTTCTTTGGCGCGAATATGCTACAGATCTTCAGCTCGATCATACGATGGGCCGCGCGAAGTTTCACGATTCTGATCGTCGCTGTTTTTCTTGCTTTTGCTGCGGGCGAGCCTGCGGGGTCCTTTGGGCGCAATTCACTCTCGCGACTGGGTGGGTATGCTGCTTTTGTTCGCAGCTATCATAGGAATGTTGTTGGCTTGGAAGTGGGAGCTTCGGTCGGCGTTAATATCGCTGTTCGCGCTGGGTGCATTTGCTGGGGTTGTCCACATGCAGAACTACGGGGTCCTGGCCTTTGTAGCCCTTCCCAATGTTTTATTCCTTCTGGATTGGAAGCTCCGGCGCTCCCGTTCCATCCAGATTCCCAGCGCCCCGTAATATTTTTGTATTCCCCAACTAACCGCGCTTCCAAGCGACCAACATATCGAGCCTCGCCTCAGCAGCATCGGTGAAACGGTAGACTTGTGTGGGTCAGGCTCAGGATTGATACACCAGCAGAAAAAAATGCCCGTCCCGGGAGGTCCGGGACGGGCCAGAGTTTTTGAGTAGAGCGAATTCTACTTGTGGTTCTTGTTTGCGGCTTCTGCGGAAAGCTTAAGTTCCTTGTTTGCCTGATCCAGGAGGTCCTTAGCTTTCGCCGCGTGTCCTTGCATATCCCACTCGTTTGCTTGCTGCGCAGAGGAGATCTTTTCCCAAGCCTGTTGCGAGAGATGTTGCGCTGCGGCGAGGTTCGGGTGTTTCTGGGCGCTGACGTTGTCTACCGGTTTCTGGGCGAGCGCGACCCCGCTGCCGATCAGTGCGGTTGCGAGAATTGCGGTCAGTGCGACGTTCGATTTCGTCATGGTTATGATTCTCCTTTTTGGTTCGAGCGGAAGTTTTGAAACGACATTCGATTTATGAGCCGAAAGAGGTGCCTAGTCTATCGTGGAAGAAGTCGCTCAGTAGCGCAATCCATAAAATGCCAGAGGAATCGAAAGAACTAATGCATAGCCAGGCAACAGTAGCCGTTTAGGCTGTGGCCTATGGTGCTGCAGTCAGTTTGAAAATGAGCAAGATAACGGCGAGATGACTGGCTGCTGTGGAACCCAGCGATCAATCTGGTCCGCCAGTCTCTGGTGGTGCTATTCGCGGACAAAAACGAACTTCAGACCGCGGCGGAGGAAAATGCTATTGAACGAAGAGGCGGAAAGGTGCGGGAGCGCGGATAGCGCACGATGGCAAGATAGCCACTCCTGTATTAAGAGAAGGTTGCGCGGGATTTTCCAGAGTGCCTATACTGACGAACATAGCAAGAATGGGGACGAGTGTGAAACGCGGGATCGCGGGGAGGCTGACTGGCGGGATGCGAACTCAGTGGGGAGAAAACTCTTAGTGAGCGTAGAGGAAATTAAGCAATTTCCGACGATCGAACGGCGGCGGAATGCGGGTGTGCCTTCCGAACAGCGTGAGGCTGGGGAGATTGCCGTCTTCCAGGAGTTGGGGAAGGCCCTGACGTCTTCGCTGCAGCTCGACCAAGTGCTGCGGACGATCATGGAAAAGATTGATGAGTTCCTCCGACCCGACAACTGGTCGCTGTTGTTGTTGGATGAAGCGAAGCAGGAGCTTTATTTTGAGCTGGCGGTGGGCAAAGCTTCGCAGGCGCTGAAAGACGTACGGATAAAGATGGGACAGGGAATAGGCGGCTGGGTGGCTCAACATGGTGAAGTAGTGATCGTGCCGGACACCAGCAAGGACACGCGCTTCTTCGGCAAGGTAGATGAAAAGACGAAGATGGAAACGCGGTCAATTGTGGCCGTTCCGGTAAAATTCCGCGACACCTGTTTGGGAGTGATCGAACTCATTAATTGCGTGGGCCCCGATGGATTCGATCCACGCGATTTGAAATTGTTGGAGGCGCTATCTGACTTTGCAGCTATTGCCCTCGAAAACGCTCGGCACGTAAAGCGGATTCATGAGCTGACCATCAAGGACGACTGCACATCGCTTTACAATGCGCGGCACATGGGATTTATTCTCGATACGGAGATCTACCGTTCGCAGCGCTATAACTACGAATTCTCGATTGTGTTCATCGATCTCGATCACTTCAAACAAGTGAATGATACGCATGGACACTTGGTGGGCTCGCGACTGCTGGCCGAGATGGGTGATGCGCTGAAAACGAATTGCCGCTTGATAGATTTTGCGTTTCGCTATGGCGGCGATGAATTTGTGATTTTGCTTCCGCAGACTTCAAAAGAAAATGCAATCTATGTCGCGCGCCGATTACACCGGCTGATTCGCGAAACGACGTGGCTCACGGCCGAAGGACTGAATATTAAAGTTACGCCAAGCGTGGGAGTGGCGGCCTATCCGGGCGATTCAAAAACCAAAGAAGGATTACTACACCTCGCCGATGAAGCCATGTACCTGGTGAAAAATACTAACCGAGACAGCGTGGCAGCCGCGAACCTGGGAATCCTCCCCGCTTTACCCGCCACGAGTGAAGCGGCCGGGTAGCTCGCTTCCCAATCTCGTATGAACAGAGCCAGCGCGCGTGTCGTCCGGGCAGCTCACCCCATGCCCATCTTCATTTTCCGGCAACCAGCGGGCCGTGCCTTCGCCATGTGTACACGTCGCGGGAATTCTGATTAACTGAAAATATGAAGAGAACTGTGGCCACTCGATTTGCGAGCCTCTCTGCTCTATTGGCGTTCGTGCTTGCCGGCCTGACCGGAGGCATTTATCTGCAACGAAAATGGGTGGCGCGCGTGGAGAAGAAGAACGCTCCTCCAGCACCCCCAGTGAACGTGGAGCGGCAATCCAGCGGAATCACTTTCTCGCAGGGCGACGGCGAGCACATCACCTATACCGTTCACGCTTCGAAATCGACCGAGTATCGCGGGCAGGATGCCAGTCTCCTGGAAGAAGTCGTCGTCACCGCATTTGGGAAAAAGGGCGACCGCCACGATGTCATGCGCACAGAAAGCTGCCGCTACGCCAAAACGGATGGAAGCATTCAATGCAACGGCGATGTGTTGATGGAATTGCAAAGCGCCGCGGATGCGGAATTGACGAGTAAGCAGGACGGTCCGCCGATTGGCATGGCCACGGTAGAAACCAGCGGCGTCACGTTTGAACGCGCGACTGGACGCGCCCAAACGGTGCAAGCTGTGAAGTTCACCTTCACCAACGGTAAAGGGACCGGTGTCGGCGCGGTTTACATGTCCGAGGAAGGTCAATTGCGCTTGGTGCGCGATGTGTGGATTGAACTGGATGCCTCCGCCGCAAACAAACCAGGGAAAGCAGCAAGCGAGAAAGAACCCGTCGATGTCACCGGAACTAGCCTGCTGTTTGACCGGCAAGCCCGCACACTGTTTCTTGACGGTCCGGTCGAAGCCAAGAGCAAGTCGCAAGACTTGAAATCCGGTGAACTCACGCTCTGGATGGACAGTGCGTTTCGTCTAAGGACGATGGTCGCTGAGCCGGGAAGCAAAAATATAGCGCCAGTCGTGACCACCCAAGATGAGAAGGGCGCCTCAACTCTCGGCGCCGAAAAACTCACGTCACACTTTTCCCCGCAAGGCTGGATCACCACGATGAAAGCGGAGGGCAAGGTGCAAAGGCGTTCTCCGGACAGCACCATGAACGCGGAAACCGCTGAACTCGAAATGTGGCCGACCTTGAATGAAGCCAAGCTGCTCAGGCTACAAGGAAATGTGAGGTTGGACACCCGCGATGCGAAGACGGTGGCGACTCGAACGCTAAAGTCGAACGAGCTGCAATTGGAGTTTAGCTCCGTCCCGCCCGGGCAACACAGCCACATCGAGCATGGGGAAACGCTCAGCCACGGAACGATAGAATGGATTGACGATGCCGGTGCGCATTCGAAACTAGACGCGGATAAATTGGCGGCAGACTTTGGAACCAAGGGGAAAGCCCAGCAAGTCGTTGCAACGGGATCGGTACAAACCGAGCGCGAGCTGAAAGGCCGTCCCGTGCAACGCGCCAGCGCCTCCAGTGGGGTCTTGCTGATGGGCGCTACCGGTGACTGGACGCGCATCAATTTGCATGGAAATGTGCACCTGAAAGAAGGGGATCGCAGTGCAGACGCGGATGAAGCAGTGATGATTCACAATCCGCAGACTGCGATACTCACCGGGAAAGCTGTCGTGCGCGATACCAGCAGCGAGACACACGCTTCGAAGATGACCTTTTACCAGGAAACCGGAACTATGCGCGCCGAAGGAAAAGTGCGTTCGACGGATTTCTCGGCGAAATCCGGGGCGCAACTTAGTAATGGACCCGTAAATCTATCCTCAGAGCACTTGGAGGCGAATTCGAACACCGGCCGAGCGCTTTACATCGGACATGCCCGCATGTGGCAGGGACCATCGGTACTGGAGGCCGATTCCATCGAGCTGTTGAGGGACACTCATGTATTGAATGCGGTGGGCAGCGTGCAAGGAGTATTCCCGCAAGCCCCGGCAGCGGATGCAGCCAGTAAGCAACCTACTTTATGGCATGTGAGTTCAGGAAAATTGACGTACTTGGACGTGGAGAACAGAGCGCGCTTGGAAGAAAACGTTGTCGTGCAATCCGTTGACCAAAAGATGAGGGCCTCCATGCTGGACCTGTTTTTTACCAGAGGGGTCGGCGGCAAGGAACAAGGCGCTTCCCAAATCAATCGGGCAGTGGGAAGGGGCGGCGTGGTTGTTGAAGAGGGAGATCGACGTGCCACGGCGGAGACCGGCGTATACACCGCGGAAGACCAGAAATTCGTCCTAAGCGGTGGAAATCCCACGATTTACGACGCTAGCGAAGGCACAACTGTGGGTCGAGAATTGACCTTCTATATTGCGAGTGATACGATCATCGTGGATTCGGGGAATGGTTTGCGTACTTTGACCAAACATCGAGTTCAGAGATAACTGGGTCGATGAACGATCCCCTTATTGGTTCTGAATGCCCACACTGCAAGGCGTCGACCTAAGCAAATCCTACCGTGGACGCAAAGTCGTTGACAACATTGAGCTGGAAATAGGTCAGGGCGAAGTAGTGGGCTTATTGGGCCCGAATGGGGCGGGAAAAACGACCACGTTCTACATGATTGTGGGCTTGGCCAGGCCGGATTCAGGGCGAGTTTTGCTGAATCACGAGGAGATTACCGACCTGCCCATGTATCTGCGCGCGCGCAGTGGGATCAGCTACTTGCCGCAGGAGCCTTCGGTGTTTCGTCAGCTGACCAGTGAAGAGAATTTGCTGGCCGTACTGGAAACACTGCCGCTAACGCCCGAACAGCAGCGTGACCGATTGGAAGAATTGCTGGCGCAAATGGGCTTGGAAACAGTGCGCCAGAGCAAAGCGTACATGCTCTCCGGGGGCGAGCGCAGGAGACTGGAAATAGCGCGGTCCCTAACCTTGCAGCCCTCGTTCATTCTGCTCGACGAGCCGTTTTCAGGCATTGACCCGCTTACGGTGCGGGATTTGCAGGATCTAATACAGGAACTCAGCCGATCGGGTATTGGCGTGCTGATAACAGATCATAGCGTGCGCGAAACACTCACTGTTACCGACCGCGCATATATCGTAAATCATGGGAAAATAATGGCGAAGGGCACGCCGCAGGAGTTAAGCAATGACCCGGAAGTGCGACGCGTCTACCTAGGCGACAATTTCCGGTTGAATTAGACGTATCCTAGGATTGAGAAGAACGGGACCATGGCCTGGCAGGGACTCAAATTAAATTTAAGAGTGACGCAGAAGCAGATTCTGACGCCAGGATTGGTGCAGATGGTCAGCGTCCTTGCGCTGAACCGCCTAGAGCTGCGCGAAATGATCAACCAGGAAATGATCGCCAACCCCGTATTGGAAGAGCAGTCGGAAGAGCCCACCGCGAGCGATAACTACAGCGACGAAACCTTTTTGAAAGCGGAAACGGAAAAAGTGCCGGAAAAGGCCGAGTCCAATCCTTTCGACGAGTTTGATGTAGGCACGTTTTTCAACCAGTACCTCGATACCGGCGGAGATGGCGGCAAGTCGCAAGAACGAGAAATCTCCGAACGGCCCTCGTTTGAAAAGTTTTTGTCATCGCCTTCCGGATTAACGGATCACCTGGAATGGCAGTTGAGCGTCACGATCTGTTCGGAAACCGTTCGCCAGCTGGTTGAAGAAATAATCGGGAACCTGGACGAAAACGGCTATCTGACCGCGTCCACCGAGGAGTTGTTGCAAAACGGAAAATATTCGCAGGATGATTTGGATGATGCCATCGCGGTTGTACAGGATTTCGATCCCATGGGTGTCGGCGCGCGTGATTTGCGGGAATGCCTGCTCTTGCAGTTGAAGGCGTTCGATCCCCAAAATACGCTGGCCTACCAGATTGTTTCCGACCACTTGAAGCAAGTACAGTCGAACCAGTTGAAAGAAATTGCACGGGCGCTGAATCGCCCGACAGATATTGTGAAGCATGCCATCGAGACGATTAAGAAACTCGATCCGCGCCCAGGACTTCGCTACAACAAGACCGAACCACGCCTGGTTGAGCCAGACGTTTATTTTCGCAAGATGGACGACCAGTGGCAGGTTTTTCTCAATGAGGATGACATGCCGCAGTTGCGGTTGAGTCCGACCTATCGCCGTCTATTGGTTCGCGATGCCGCGGATAAAGAAGTGCGCAACTACGTGAAAGAACGGTTCACCGCGGCCATTCAGTTGATGAAGAATATTGAGCAGCGCAAGCACACCATTTTGCGAGTCTGCCAGTCCATCATCGCGCGGCAGGGCGAATTTCTGGATAAGGGCGCGGACTCGCTGAAGCCCATGATGATCAAGGAAGTGGCCGAAGAAGTGGGCGTACATCCCTCTACCGTGAGCCGGGCGGTCGCCAGCAAGTACGCACACACGCCGCAGGGAGTGATGGAGTTGCGTTCGTTCTTCAGTGAGGCCGTGAATGGGCCGGAGGGCGGCGCAATGTCGCTGCAAACGCTGAAGCGCCTGGTCAAGAAAATGATCGATGAAGAAGATGGCGCGAAGCCGCTGACCGACGAACAAATCGCCAAGAAATTGGATGATGCTGGCATTCACGTCACGCGGCGGACTGTGGCAAAATACCGGGAAGACATGAGAATCCCGAGCACACATCAGCGCCGGGTGAAGAGCTGATTTTTGCCAACCAAGCACAAACCTCGCAAGAAGCTGACGAAACGAAATCCTGGCAGACAATTGGTAATTCTTACGGGGCTTTCTGGCTCCGGGAAAAGTACCGTCCTCAAATCATTTGAGGATATGGGATTTTATTGCGTCGATAATCTTCCGGTGGAATTGATACCTATTTTCGCGGAGTTGCACGCAGCGGGGCAGGGAGACTTTGCCCGGGCGGCTTTGCTGGTGGATGCGCGCGAAGGTTTGCAATTGGAAAAGCTGCCGGGCTTGCTGCGCCATCTGCGGCGCGACCACCCGATTGTGCTGGTGTTTATTGAGGCGCACGAAGATGCATTGCTGCGAAGGTACAGCGAGACGCGGCGGCCACATCCGCTAGGACGCGATTTTTCGGTGCGCGAAAGCCTCGAGCATGAACGGCTGTTGATGGAACCGATCCGCAAATTGGCGGACATCGTTATCGATACTTCACAATTTAACGTGCATGAGTTAAGGCGGTTTGTTACGGAGCGTTTCAAAAGCGAAAACAAGAGGCCGATGCTGGTTTCCATCGTCAGCTTTGGCTACAAGTATGGAGTCCCGACCGACGCCGACTTGATGTTCGACGTGCGCTTTCTGCCAAATCCACATTTTGTTCCGAGATTGCGCGAATTTACAGGGAAAGACCCGAAAGTGCGCCAGTACATTCAATCGTTTCCGCAAACGGGGGAATTCTTGCGGCGGATGCAAAGTTTGCTGACGTATCTGCTGCCCCACTACATCGAAGAAGGAAAGAGCTACCTGACGATTGCGTTTGGCTGTACAGGTGGTAAACACCGTTCGGTGATGATGGCGGAGTGGATGAAAAAGGCCCTGGATAAGCGCGGCCTGCCAACACGTCTGATGCACCGGGATATCGATAAATAGGCTATTTAATTAGCGAGTTGCGACCGATTTCTGGAAAATATCTGCAAATAAATCCCTTTCCGAAAACTTGACACGCTTCTTTGGCGCGAATAGCGTACCAAGTGGAGACTAAAAGCTAATTGGAGCGGATAGTGGAGTCCTTTCTTTCAGCAAAATTGAAACGGCTGCTCAGCTACGTGAAGCCTTATCGATTGTCGATGAGCGCGGGTGTGCTGTTGCTCGCGATCAGCGGAGTTGCTGAGACGCTAATCGCGCTTCTGATCAAACCCATTGTTGACCGCGTGCTCAATCCTGGCGCACCGGATTCCAATGTGTTGCTATTCACGACGTGGCGCGGCGGTCCGTCGCTCTATTTGAATCGATTCTTTCCTCCTGCCATTCACAACGTCTGGGCCGTGGTGTCGATCTCCCTGCTGGTCTTTTTTTTCGTAAAATCCATAACGGAATATGGCGGAAGCACAATCATCCAGTTTGTCGGGCACCGAGCCATCACGGACTTGCGAAACGCGCTTTACGAAAAAATTATCCGCTTGCCGATTGGGTTCTTTCAGCAACAGCCGACTGGACGCGTGATGTCCGCAGTAATCAATGATGTGGAGCGAGCCCGCCCTGCACTTTCAGAATATCTGGCGGACGTGTTTCGGCAGATTTTTCTGTTTTTTGGCTTTTTGGTCGTTTTGTTGGCCATCGATTGGAAAATGACTTTGACGTGTGGTGTCTTGCTGCCTCTGGTTTTGTGGCCGGTGGCAAATTTGGGGCGGCGCATTCGGCGTTCGGTCGAGAGCAGCCAGGGTAAGTTGGGAGATTTGAACCAGATCTTGCAAGAAACAGTCGGCGGCAACCGGATCGTGAAAGCCTTTGGCATGGAGGATTTCGAGATCGCCAAATTTCACGCCGCGGCGAAGCGACTCTTGCGCGAAACGATGCGCTGGGTCCGCGCCCAGGTCGGGACTTCCCCACTAATGGATATGCTCGTACCAGTTGTTATCTCTCTGTTACTGCTTTATTCACGCGACAAGATTCTCCATCAACAAATGACCGCAGGCATGTTTTTTGTTTTTGTGTACGCTTTGTTCAAACTGTACGAGCCTGTGAAGCGATTCGGAGCCGTCTATCAGCAGTTCCAGCAGGCGCAGGGTGCCACCGCCCAAGTCTTTGCATATCTCGATTTAACTCAGGAAGAACAGGATGTGCCAACGGCAGTTGAATTGCCTCCCTTCGCCAATGAAATTGAATTTGAAAACGTGAGTTTTTCCTATGAGGACGCGCCAATATTGAAGGACATTAGTTTTAAAGCACGGCGCGGTGAAGTAGTGGCATTCGTGGGTTCCAGCGGGGCGGGCAAAACCACATTAGTAAATCTAATTCCGCGTTTTTATGAAGTGAAGTATGGGGCAATTCGCGTGGATGGAAGAGATATTCGTGAAGTGACTCTGCGCTCCTTGCGCGGACAGATATCCATGGTGACCCAGGAAAATATTCTGTTTCACGATACCGTGCGCAACAATATTTGTTACGGCATGACTCAGGTAGCGAAGGAAAAAATTGAAAGGGCTGCGCAAGCTGCGCTCGCTCACGATTTCATCATGGATTTGCCGCAGGGCTACGGTACCTTGATCGGCGAACGCGGCACGCGTCTAAGCGGCGGCCAACGCCAGAGAATCGCCATCGCCCGTGCCATTCTGAAGGATTCGCCGATTCTCATCCTGGATGAGGCGACCTCGGAACTGGACACCGAATCTGAGCTATTTGTGCAAAGGGCTCTGAGTAACCTGATGGTAGGCCGCACCACCTTTGTGATTGCCCACCGCTTAGGTACAATCCGCAAAGCCGACAAAATACTGGTAGTGGAGGATGGCCACATTCGCGAGAGCGGAACACACGCGGATTTGTTGGCCAGCGGCGGTAGTTACGCGCGTTTGTATGATTTGCAATTTGCGGATGAAGAATTGCTCGCTCCGACAGAGTCAGAAAATTTCAAGCCTCGAAAAGCGAGCGGAAACGAATGAGCGTGAAGACGGAACCGAACGTCAAGCTCGCAACACCGGCAAAGGGAACCGGGGAATGCCGGTCGATGACCGGGTACGCTATGGTGCGCGGAGAACATGGCGGGTGGTCGATTCGGGTGAGCGTGAAGAGCGTGAATCACCGATTTCTCGAAGTGAAGCTGCGCATGCCCGATTCGCTGGAACCCTACGAGTTGCGCTTGCGGCAAGCGGTTCGTGAAAAAGTTCATCGCGGACACCTCGATGTACACGTAAACGTGGAGCCGGGAGAATCAGCTCCGGTACATGTGCATCGCGAATTGCTAGAGGCATATCTGAACGCTGCGCGCGCATTGCAAAAGCAGACGCATGCAAAAACGGAATTGGATCTGGTGGCGCTGCTGCGATTGCCGGGAGTCGTCGGCGGATTGGGACCATCCCTGCCCGAGACGGAGGAAGAACAGGGCGCGCTCGGCAAGGAGTTGGAACGATACTTGCGCGAAGCGCTGGACAAGATGGATGAGATGCGGCTAGCCGAAGGTCGCCAACTTGCCGAAGAAATGCGTGCGCGCCTCAACCGGATCAGCGAGCAAGCAGAAAAGGCCCGAGGCCTGGTCGATACGTTACAGCCAATGTTTACCAGACGACTGGAAAGCCGGCTGAGAGAATTGTTGAGCGGAGTAAATGTCGATGCCGGGCGGATCGCGCAAGAAGCGGCTCTGCTTGCAGAACGCAGCGATATCAGCGAAGAATTAGACCGACTGCGAAGCCACTTGCTGCAGTTCAGGAGATTAGTGGACGGAGCGGGCGAAGTCGGCAAAAAGCTGGATTTCCTGTTGCAAGAAATGCATCGCGAAGCGAACACTATTCTTTCGAAAACACCCGGCGTAGAAAGTGAAGCGCTCGCGGTGATGGGATTATCGTTGGAGATCAAGGCAGAAATCGAAAAATTGAGGGAACAGGTACAAAATCTCGAATGAGCGAGGGACAAGCTCTTGCGCCACTGGTGTTGATCGTTTCCGGGCCCTCGGGCTCGGGAAAATCCACGCTAGTTCAGAAGATTCTGGAGTTGCCGGGAACCATGCCTTCGGTATCGTGTACTACAAGGGCCCGTCGCGGGACCGAAGCCAGTGGAAAATGCTATGATTTTGTCTCCGAGGCGAGTTTCGAGGCCATGATCGCGCGGGGCGAGTTTCTGGAGTATGCGCGCGTCTTTGGCAAACATTCCTACGGGACGCCAAAGAAGTGGCTGGAAGAATCTCGAGTCAAGGGATTGGATCTGGTTCTGGAGATTGACGTCCAGGGTGCGGCACAGGTAAAAGAAAGATTGCCAGAGTCGGTGGCAATTTTTATTTTGCCGCCATCGCGAGAGGAATTAGAACGGCGATTGCGCAGTCGAGGCCAGGATTCAGACGAAGAGATTGCTTGGCGATTATCGAAAGCGCGTGCTGAGATCGTCGCCAGCGAAAAGTTTTACGATTTTTGTATAGTAAACGACGACGTGGAGCGGGCAAGCCTGGAAGCGCAATCCGTAGTTTTGGCCCTGCGTTGCAGGAACGACCGGCGACGCGATCGAGTAAAGCAATTGTTGGCAACGTTTGGGGGGTAAGACAGAATGGCCGTGCAAATGAAAGCTCCGCAGAGCCAGTTTGCTTATGTAGTCCTGGCTGCGCGTCGTGCCCGGCAACTAATGGCCGGCGCTCCACCGCTCGTAGACAATCAGCGCACGCAGAAGGCGACTCGCATTGCCTGCGAGGAAGTGAACCACGGCTTGATTGAGTACGATTACAGCGAGCCGGGTGAGAAGGACGCAGAGAAGGACGGCAAGCGCAAGAAGTAGCGCCTGCGAGGTATCCATGCGCATCACCCTTGGCGTCAGCGGCGGGGTCGCGGTCTACAAGTCCGCAGAGCTCGTCCGGCGTCTCCAGCAAGAAGGGCACTCCGTTCAGGTGGTGATGACACGGGCTGCGCGTGAGTTCATCACGCCTCTAACCTTTGCGGCGCTCAGCGGACAAAAAGTGATCACGGATTTATTTGCCAGCGATGGCAAGGCCAATCTTGAAAGCGCCATCGAGCATATTGCTGTTGCGCAAAGGACCGACCTATTCGTCGTCGCTCCCGCCACCGCGGATATTCTGGCGAAGTTTGCACAGGGAATCGCCGACGATTTTCTCTCTACATTATATTTGGCTTCCGCGGCTCCCGTGGTCATGGCTCCTGCAATGAATGTGAATATGTGGCAACACCCCGCGACCCAGCAGAATATTGCGACTCTTCGTGCGCGGGGTGTGCGTATTGTTGAACCGGGCGAAGGTTATCTCGCTTGCGGAATGACGGGACCCGGGCGCCTTGCCGAGCAGGAAGAAATCATAAAGGCCATTCAGCAGGTTGTGCTGGAGAAGCACGATCTCGCTCGGGAAACAGTCATGGTGACGGCGGGGGCGACCTGTGAGGATATTGATCCGGTGCGATTCCTTACAAATCGTTCCTCGGGCAAGATGGGCTACGCAATCGCCGAAGCAGCCGCGGCACGAGGTGCTCATGTAGTTTTGATTACTGGCCCGACTTCGCTCGACACTCCGAAGGGGGTCGAACGCATTGATGTCCGCACCGCAGCAGAAATGCTTCAGGCCGCACAAGAACATTTCCCCTCGAGCACAATTGCCATATTTGCTGCGGCAGTTGCCGATTATCGAGCTGCAGAGCCATCCCGTTCTAAAATGAAGCGCAGCAAGGAATCGTTGACCATTCGCTTGGAGCCGAATCCCGATATCCTGGCCACGATGGCCCGTGATAAAGGTGATCGATTGGTCATAGGTTTTGCCGCGGAAACGGATCACCTGGCAGAAAACGCCCGAATGAAACTCGTCGCGAAGAATGCAGATTTGATCGTTGCCAACGACGTGACCGCGCAAGGCGCCGGCTTCAACGTCGATACAAACGTCGTCACATTTTTCGCTGGCGACGGTCGAGAAGCCGCGTTGCCTCAATTGAGCAAACCCGAAGTTGCGCAGCGCATCCTCGAGGAAGCCTTGCGCCTGCGCGCCGCTCTCCCCCGTAAACCCGCCGCGCACGGGGCGGGCGACTAATCGACCATGCCCGACAGACCTCACGATATCCTGCAGGAAAAAATCGAAGACCGTTTGCGTTATTACGAGGACCTCGGGATTCGTTTGTTTTACAAGGTTCGAAGCTCTAGCCGGAATGTTCCCGCTGCGGTCGCAACAAACAACGCAATCGTCCCACCAACAATCGTTCTCGAAGAGGAGTTCTCTTTGCGCAAGAGTGCATCGCCTGCCAAGCCTGTTGAAACTATGGCCAAGCCTGCCCCCGCACCGGTCCACATCACAACACCAGACGATTTGTTTGCCGAAGTGCGGAAGATCAAAGGAGACACCCTCGTGAAGATCCGCGCGGACATCGGAGATTGCACACGCTGCAAACTCCACAAAGGCCGCAACAAGATTGTGTTCGGCGATGGCAATTCCAGGGCCAGGCTGGTCTTTGTTGGTGAAGGGCCGGGCGCGGACGAAGACAAACAGGGGATTCCCTTCGTCGGCCGCGCCGGAAAACTTTTGACGCAAATGATTGAGGCCATGGGGTTACAGCGCCAAGACGTTTACATCTGCAATGTTGTGAAATGCCGGCCGCCGGAAAATCGCAAGCCGGAAGATGATGAAGTCGCGACCTGCTCCCCCTATTTGCTGCGCCAACTCGATGCGATCGATCCCAAAGTGCTGGTATGCCTCGGCGCCGTAGCCGCTCAAACGCTGCTGGCCACCAATCGCGGCATCTCGCAATTTCGCGGCGAATGGATCGACTGGCACGGCCGTAGATTGATGGCTACCTATCATCCGGCGTATTTGCTCCGCAATCCCGCAGCAAAAGGTGAAGTGTGGAAGGATCTGCAGAAAGTCATGGCCGAGCTCGGCCTGCAATTACCAAAAAAAGCGAAGTCGTAACGCACGATGGGAATCCTGCTGGGACTGGCCACGGCGCTCGCTTGGGGAAGCGCGGATTTGTGCGCGCGGTTTGCGACGCGAAAAATCGGTACACTCCGCACCATGCTGTTTATGCAATTGTGCGGACTCACCCTGCTCACCATACTGCTGCCGCTGCTAGGTGGTTGGGGCCACTTGGGGGACGGATCGGGACTGCGCCCCTGGGTGTGGGGTATCCTTGCGGGTTGCCTCAACACTTCTTCGACGCTAGCGCTCTATCGCTCTTTCGAAGTGGGCAAAATGTCGATCGTCGCCCCGCTTTCCGCGAGCTATCCCGTGCTGACGGTGCTGCTATCGCTGTTCACAGGCGAGCGTTTGACCACAATCCGAATAGCGGGCATGGTGCTCACGATTCTTGGCGTTATCCTCGTCGCCAGAGGCGAAACGATTCCCGGCGACGCCAATCAAATGGGTCACCAAGCGCAAAAGCAAAAACAGAATCCGGGGATTGGCTGGGCGCTCTATTCGGCTTTTGGGTTCGGCGTGATGTTTTGGCTGCTGGGGATTCGGATTGTGCCCATTGTCGGCGCGGTGCAGACGGTGTGGGTGATTCGATTGATCAGCGTGATTGTGACGGCCCTGGTGGCCCGTTTGGCGCGACAATCGATGGAAGCACCTTCGAAACAAGCGACCCCGTTCATTTTGAGCGTGGGAGTGCTCGATACTGCCGCCTACGTTTTTAATAATTGGGGGATGCGCCTGGAGCAAATTTCCGTTGTGAGTGTCTTGGCTTCACTTTATGGCGCAGTCACAGTTGGCTTGGCCGCGCTGCTTCTAAAGGAACGCGTTTCGAACTTACAGTGGTCAGGAATTATTGCGATCTTTTTGGGAATTATTCTGATCAGCCTGTAAGCCCTGCATTGCCAAATCCGCACTTACCCCTTAGGTGCGTAGTATCCCTTCCTCGCCAACACCTTTAAATCCTTATTCGCCATTTCTACTTTAATCTTTCTAAATTTTCCATCACGTGCCGTATTTGTCGGATAGTAACCCAGCGTGTACTGGCTTCTTAGCTCTTCGGAAATCTGGTCGAACGCTTCTTCCATTCTCTTTTCGGAATTCACGATGATCAATCGCCCACCGGTATCTTCCGTCAATCGGTGTGCCACTCCTACGTTCCCGCCAAATCGCGGGTCGGCCACCAGCAAAATGTGAATCACGGTATCTGTCCTTTGCGCTGCTTCAACGGCCTCTTCCAGTCTTACTTTGCTACCTTCATCCTGCGCATCCGTCACAATAATGATCGCTTTGCGCCCCGCTTCTCCATTCAATTTCTCTCCGCACGCCAGATAGATCGCGTCATAGAGCGCCGTGCCTGTCATATTCTGTGAACCGATCGGACCTGGATTGCCCGCAATCATGCCGCCGCCCGGAATATTGATCCGCGCTTTGTTAATCGCCCGATCCAAAATCGCCTTGTCGTCCGTGAAATCCGAGAGCAGGTCCACGTCCGAGTCGAACGAGATCACCATCGCCTCGTCACCCTTCTTCAACACCCGGTGCATAAACCGCCCGCCGGCATCCTGAATCGCTCCAAGCATGGCCTGCTCGCTGCCCGACGTGTCGAGCAGAAGCCCCAGCGTGATCGGCAGAGCCATCTCTTTCGAGAAAAAAGCGATTTTCTCTTCGTGCCCGTCTTCCGTCACATGGAAATCTTCTTGTTTTAAATCCGTCACCACTCGATGATTCTTGTCTCGCACCGTGGCGAACAGGTTGACCAAGGTTACTTCTGACTTGATCACCGGTCCTTGTCCCGGCTCTTGCGCCGTCCTAGGCATAGCCGGTATCGCGATGGCTACTGTGGCGCTCCATGCCAGCATCTGGACGATTCCCGTTCTCGCAATTCTCATCTTCTCTTTTCCGAATTTCACAGTTTATCGGTATCCTTAATAGGTCTTCGCCTGGTGGCCGTTCTACAGCTTGCCTTTATCGAAAGTGGTCCTTGGCAGGCCCTAACGACTTCGATGCAACCTGCCGCCTCGCGGGATGCGTCTTAGGTAACCACTAGAGTAAGCTCTGTTATTCTATCGAATCTCGGAAAGTTTGGCCTCAATGACCTTTATATGTCTACGCAAAATCGCGCTGCTTGCTCTGGCCCAATCCTCTCTGTTCGCTGCTAGCAGCCTTGCCCAGGAACCCTTGCCTTCGACTCCTGCGCCGAAGACTACACCACCTGCACCGACCGCTACGCTGCCGCCCCCGCCGTCTCAAGCGCCACTTCCATCACAACAGTCTGCCGTTGATCCCCGCTCTTTGCCCACAGACTCCCCAACTGTCATCCGCTTGAACCCTACTCTCGTTGTTCTCCCTGTCACCGTCAAAGACAAACAAGGCAATCTCGTTCCGGACCTCAAAAAGGATGAGTTCCGTATTTTCGAGGACAACGTTGAGCAGCAGATCACTTTTTTTACGATTGAGGCTTTCCCCCTATCCCTCGTTGTACTCATCGATAATGATCTGAAAACCAAAGATGCGGACCAGGTCGAGCCGAGTCTTCGTTCGATCGTCGGCGGTCTCAGCACCAATGACGAGACCTACGTCTGCCGCTACGACCAGTTTTTCTATCCCGGCAAAGGATTCACTAAGGATCAGGACAGACTTCTCACCGAGTTGCGACGCACCGAAATTGCTTCACGGCCTTCTGCACCTCCTCCAGGTGGCCCCTTCGACGGGCCAACGATCAACAACATTCCCGCACCTGGTGCTCCTCCTAATCCGGCGGGTATGCAAGCCATTAAAGGTCAATCCACAGTGGCTCTGGACGATGCGGTCTATGCCGCGGCGGAGCTTCTGAAAGACCGGCCACGCGTTCGCCGCAAGATCATTCTGCTCATCAGCGATGGACAGAACGGCGCGAAGTTCAATACCCACAGCTACGATGAAACTGTTGCTGAACTTCTTCGCTATAACATTTCCGTGTATACCGTTGCCACCGGCAGCAGCTACTTCGACCGCAAATTTACGCGCCTGGTGAGCTATTCCAAGGATACGGGCGGCGATACCTATTATGGCGCGAAGAGCAACACCTTCGATGAGTTCTATTCGAGAATCACCGAGCAAGCACGCAATCAGTACACCCTCGCATTCGCACCGAAAGGTGAACGCAAAGTTGATTACCACACTCTGGAAGTGCGCGTTCGCCGCGAAGGTCTGACAATTCTCACGCGCGAAGGCTACTACGGCGGAACTTTCGCTACCGAAGCTCCAAAATAATTTCAAACTCATTTTCGATTTTAGCGAATAACTCTTGACTCTTGCGCTCTGCACTCGTATACGGGATGCAGGGGAAAGTTTGCCTTTACCTGGCAAATCGCACCCAATGCATCATGGAGCAGTCACTTATTAAAGGAGAATCATCGATGGCAAAGAAAGCAAAGAAGCCGGCGAAGAAAGCAAAGAAAAAGTAACTCAGTTACCTGCAAAAATTGTTTAGAAGCGCCCCATCCTCTTGGGGCGTTTTCTTTTGTGTGGTGCAATTTTTCTTCCACCGGTCCGGGAATTCGGCTTCGACTTTCTTTCTGCTTCGGACCTTTTCCCTGCTTTACTTCCTGCTTCCCAACGCCACCTCATACTCCGGACAGATCGACTTATACGCGCATCCTCTGCAGGCAAACCCCGGCTTTACCGGGAACGCTCCTGCCCGGATATTCGCCGCCACTTCCTGCACGATCCTTTCCGCCTCCGCCAACTGTTGCGCATCTCGCGTTGTTTCGAGCCGCTGATTGTTCTGCAAGTAGTGAAACACCAACCGCACCGGGTTCCACTCAAAAATTTCTTTCGCCGCCAGCGCGTAGATGCTCAACTGCAAGTCCTTCCGCGCATCTACGTCCTTCTTGGGCTTCCCCGTCTTGTAATCCACGATCTCCACATCGTTACTTCCCAGCCTGTTCACCTGGTCCATCCGCCCCGTCAAGATCACCGCATTCGCCAACGGCAGTTCGAACGGCTTCTCCTGCTCCAGTATCACCGGGGCCTCTTCCAACATCGCCGCGTGAAATGCCTTTAATTGCTCTAGCCCGTCCTTTTTATATTCCTGCTCCTGGTATTCATCCTCATACCCCGCGCTGCTCCATTCGGTCTCGTAGATCCGCCGCATTTCTTCAAACGGCAGCTCCACGCCCTTCTTCAGTTGATCCATCATACGTTTGATCGTGATATGGACCACGCTGCCAAAACTCAGCATCGCCCGCGGTCCTTCTTTTAACGACCACAAATGGCTGAACGCGTACTGTTGTGGGCACCTGCGATAATTTTCCACGGCCGAAGGGCTTAACCTCAGTGGTTCTCCGAGCGGCGGATGAAATCGCTCCGCCCATTTCGCGATCCGAGTGAACATTTTCGGCGGCTCATCGGCGGGAGGGAACAATTCTGTCTCTTCCGAATTGGGCGCTGCGCCGCTGTTTGCGCTTACCGGCTTTTTCTTCGGTGCTGTTTGCAGCACGTCGCGCTGCTTGATTGCCGGCTCCATTAGAATGTCCTCAATAAATACCGGAACCTTCCCCTTCTTTTCCGTCACCGTGGTAATTGTCAGTCGCTCTTCCGCGCGCGTCACGGCCACATAAAACAAGCGCCGCTCCTCTTGGATATGAAAATCTCCTTCGGGCAACTCCTCCTTCATCAGCCGGTCGGGAAATTCGAATAGAGGCGAACGATTCCTTGCCGGAAACGCTCCGGAATTTATCCGCAACAAAAACACGTGGGGGAATTCCAACCCCTTCGCGCCGTGCACCGTCAGCAACTGCACGGCATCTCCCGGCGCATCATCTTGCAGGCTCAACGTTCCGCCAGCCTGCTCGAAGTAATCCAGATATTCCAGGAATTCCGGCAAACTGCGTGTCTCGCTCTTCGGCTCCCAATCCTTGACGAATTGCACCAATTGATTTACGTATTTGCGTTCGTGCGCTCCGGTGCGCTGAGCTAGTTCCAGCCATTCGGTCAGCTGGCCTAGAATCTCTCGCGCCGTGCGACAGTTCATCGCCTTCCGCTGTTCCTTTAGGAATCCCAGCAAAGTCTCGAGCGTTGCCGGCGTACGATCAAAGGCCAACTCCGATTGCGGTGTTTGCAGCACTTCGCACAGTGCCGTACCCCGCTTCTTCTTCGCTCGTTCGGTCAGGTGAACCAGATCCTCGGGCGCCATATGCCACGCCGGAGCCGACAACACTCGCGCGCAGGCGATGTCATCGTATGGCATCGCGATCAGATGGAGATATGCCAGCACGTCGCGCACCAGGGGATGTTCCAGAATCGAAAGCATGGTGATTACGAACGGCACTTTGCGGGCGGAAAGTTCTTGCACCAGATGGTCACGATGCACGTGCTGCCGGTAGAGAATCGCAAAATCACGCCACCTGTGGCACGCTTCGTGTAATCGCTGCAACTCGTCTGCTACCCAAGCCGCTTCTTCTTCTGGCGTTTCCAGCTCGACGATCCTTATTTTTTCACCTTCGCCGCGGCTCGGCTGCAAATCTTTCTT
>DATFZN010000007.1:0-13228 GCA_035314425.1 Candidatus Acidiferrum sp.
ACAGCTTGGCGAAGTTCATCCTTGTTTTGGGTGAAGTCGACTTCCATATGCGGCTTCATGTCGTAGGTAACCAGGGCCACCCAGTCCTTCTGATTGAGATTGGGGAATAGAGCCTCCGACCAATATTTGGCTTCTCCAGAAAACCAGCCTGAGAAGACGTTGCTGAATTCCAAAAGCAAAACCATAGTGATGGGAGCTTCACTCGGAGCGAAATTGGTAATGCTCTGGGGCTGGCCATCTTCTAGGATTCTGAAATTCTCTTTTTTCAGGCCAGGGATGATATCGCCATTGGTGGTCGTGGCAATGACGTCGAGGGTGACGACGGGCACTTCGACAGCGATGGTGACCCCGGCATCCTCCGGTTTTTTCTCTTGGGGGGCAGGAGCCTTTGGCTGGAGTTTCGGATCCGCTTGCGGCGGCGCACTGGTTTGAGGACCCTCGGGGCTCTGGGCGAGAGCAGAGCGGGAGAAAAGAAGAAAGCAGAGAGAAGCACAGAGTGCGCTGCGCAGCAGAAGAGAAAACCTCTTATTCATCAAATACCCCCGAAAGATCAATTCAAAATTAAGATGCAAGATACGAGCCCAGCGTTTCCCAAAAAGGTACACGCGGTTCAATTGCCGATTACGCAACTACCGGTAATACCGAATAAATGCGCGAGGAATGGGCATGTTAGTATGTTTTTTATTCGTTGCACAACACATTCACTTTGGGGGTGTTTTTTGAACAGGAACCGCGCGCGAATCGCGATTCTTCTGCTGTTGTTGTGCGGACCCGGCACGCTCCTGCTGCCGGCTCAAATTGCCCAGAACCCGCCGGGGATGGGGATTCCGGCAAGTAATTCTCTGGTAGGAGATACGGGCCCCTTGGCCCGAGAAGCGCAAGAGTGGCTGGTCGAACTCATCAAGATCAATACCACAAATCCCCCCGGCAATGAGCTGGCTGCAGCAAAGTACATTGCCGCGATACTGACAAAGGAGGGAATTACCTCCGAGTTTCTGGACTTAACGCCTGGCCGAAGCGCGCTGGTTGCCCGATTGCGCAACAATGCAGTGCCCGATCCGTCGAAAGCGCTGTTGCTGGTGGCGCATATGGATGTGGTTGGAGTGGACCGGTCGAAGTGGAGCGTGGACCCCTTTGGCGGCGTGATCAAGGATGGCTACATTTATGGCCGCGGAGCTTCCGATGACAAAGGAATGCTGGTGGCAAACCTGGCGGCGTTTATTGCGTTGAAGCGCGCTGGAGTTCATTTAAACCGCGATGTCATTTTCTTGGCCACCGCTGACGAGGAGCAATTTGGCGACGCCAGCATGAAGAACTTGATAGCAAAATATTGGGATAAATTTGCCGCGGCCTATGCGTTGAATGAAGGCGGAAAAGTTGTCGTAAAAAACGGGAAAGTACAGTATGTGGCCGTGCAAGCGAGCGAAAAAGTGGCGATGAACGCGACTGTGAGCGCGACGGGAACGGGAGGGCATGCTTCGATTCCGCTAAAAGACAATCCCGTGGTGCATCTGTCGGCCGCGGTGGCGAAGATTGGCGATTATACCGCACCGGTTCATCTGACGTCGATAACGCGTCGGTATTTTGAAGCGCTGTCTGCGATTGAGGATGATGAAATTGCAAAATGGATGAGGGTGATCGATTCGGGTGACCGCGCGGAACATGCGCAGAGGGTATTGTCGGACACAGACCCGCTGTGGAATTCCATGATGCGAGATACGGTTTCGCCGACGATGCTGCAGGCGGGGATTCGAGCGAATGTAATTCCGTCCGTGGCGACGGCAAACCTGAATATCCGTCTTTTGCCCGGAGATAGCAGCGAGGCGCTGTTGTCGGATTTGAGAAAATTGGTGAACGATCCTGCCGTGAAGATCGAATTACAACCGGACGCAGGATTGGCGGCGCCGAACTCGTCGATCGAAACGGATTTTTACGGCACAATAACGAAAGTAAGCGCGCAGGAGTTTGGCGGCGCCCCGGTGCTGCCGTTCATGTCCACGGGAGCAACCGATTCCGCGCAATTGCGGCTGCACAGCGTGCAGGCGTACGGATTGCGGCCATTTCCGTTAACGGAAGATGACGACCGGAGAATGCACGGGAATGATGAACGAGTACCAGTGGCGGCTTTTGCAAAAGGCGTGGATCTGATCACGCGGATTGTGGCGGAGTATTGCGTCACTCGATAGTTCGGCGGTGATTGCTGCGTAAGAGCGAAGAAAGTGAGACGCGGTTATGAATTCGCGCCATTCGAAAATTGTCTGCACGATAGGGCCAGCCACACGCACTCCGCGGATGATCCGAAAATTGATTGAGGCCGGGATGGACGTGGCGCGGCTGAACTTTTCACATGGGAGTCACGAGGAACACGGGCAAAACATAGCCATGTTGCGCGAGGCTGGAGTAGCGCTGAGCAAGCCGTTGGCCATACTGATCGATCTGCAAGGACCAAAAATTCGGACTGGGCTGATGGCGACCGGAGAAAAAGTGCTGTTACGAGCGGGGCAGAAATTTACGATAACCACGGCAAAGGTGCTGGGAGATTCGACGCGCGTCAGTACCGTTTTCAAACCATTGCCGAAGGAAGTGAAAACCGGAGACCGGATTCTGCTGGCCGATGGGCTGATCGAACTGTTCGTCGAGGAAGTAGGAGAGCAGGAAGTAATCTGTCAGGTGGCCAACGGCGGGCTCTTGGGGCAGAACAAAGGGATCAACCTGCCAGGGGTGAAGTTGCACGTGCCCGCGTTGACGGAAAAAGATAGGGCGGATTTGCGATTCGCGCTAAAGCAGGGAGCCGATTACATCGCGGTGAGTTTCATACGGCAGGCGGAAGACGTAATGCTCGCGAAATCGCTCATCCGGCGAGCGGGGAAAGATACACCGGTAATTGCGAAACTCGAGAAGCCCGAAGCAATTGAAAACCTGGAAGCGATCTTGAATGTTGCCGACGGAGTGATGGTGGCGCGCGGCGATTTGGGCGTGGAGATGAATCCGGAACGCGTGCCGGTGGTGCAGAAGACGATCATCGCGCGGGCGAGGGAGTTCCGGCGGCCAGTCATTACCGCGACGCAGATGCTGGAATCGATGACAGAGAATCCGCGGCCAACACGAGCGGAAGCTTCCGACGTGGCAAACGCAATTTTTGATGGCTCGGACGCGGTGATGCTCTCAGCCGAAACTGCCACGGGAAAGCATCCGATTGAGGCAGTGAGCATGATGGCGAGGATCATTCAGGAAGCGGAGGAAAGCATTACTGAGTATCCCCGGCCGGCGACACAAGAGCGATTGAAAATTCCGGAGACGGTGGCCGAGTTGGTGTGCCATGCGTCGCGGGAACTACACATGCGATTGATTGCGGTGTTTACCCATAGCGGATTCACAGCGAGGTTGGTTTCGCGCTACCGGCCCGCCGTGCCGATTATTGCGTTTTCACCGGAGGCAGCGACGCGGCGCCGAATGGCACTGTTGTGGGGAGTGACTTCGCGGAGCATCGCGGATATCTCGAAAATCGATGGGTTGGCAGCGCTTGCAGAGAAGCGCTTGGTGGAAGAGCGACTGGTGAAGAAGGGTGATGTGATTGGTATTGTTGCGGGAACCCCAATGGGAATTCGGGGAACGACGAATTTTATGAAGTTTCACGTGATCGGAAGCGAAAGAAAGTAGCCCACCCTCATAAGCCCCCTTAGGCACGCCAAAGCACATGGCGGCGTAGGGAGAGCCCTTGACGGCCTCTGCGATAGATTCGGCGGTTTCCTGCGCGAGGTCTCTTTGCCGATTTTTCAGTTTCTAAATTTTCGAAGGGAATGGCCCGGTCGTATTTCCGGCTGAGCGCCTGGTTTGCAACTAGTTTACCCAGTGATCGGGGCCGCGCGGCGGTGGTTCGTTGCGGTTCTTCCTCATGTAGACTTCGAAGCGTTTGCGGTTCTGCTTGTACTTCCAGTCGGCCACTTCATTGCGGACACGAAAGAGGAAAGAACCGCGACGGAGGTAGATCCAGCCAATGAGCATTCCACCCAAGTGGCAAAGATGGCTAACGCTGTCGCCCGAGGAGCCAATGGTACTGAAGAATTCGATGGCGCCCATGACGGCGACGAAGGGGCGCATGGGAATCATAATCGGAAGAGGAAAAAGCCAGATCTGACGATCGGGGAAGAGAATGGCGTTGGCGATCAGGATGCCAAAGATTGCCCCGCTTGCGCCAATAGTCGGAACGTCGGAGGGGCGGTGCCCCCAAAGCATCGGAAGAACTTTGACTAGGATGGTGATAAGGCCTGCGCCGACCCCACACAGGAAGAAGTAATTCGTAAACCGTTTTTTGCCCCAGACAAGTTCCAGTTCACGGCCGAACATCCAGAGCATGAGCATGTTGATGAGCAAATGCCAGATGCCGCCGTGGAGAAATAGATAGGTGACTGGCTGCCAGACACGCAGACCGGGGATTGGGCCTAGCGGTACAAGGCCAAACTCGTGATTGATCCAAGATGTTGGGTCGGGGGAAATGAGAATCGCGGCTAGAGTTTGCAGAGTAAAAACGCCCGCGCAAGTGATAACAATATATTTGACGGCTGGAGTGATGAAGCCGCGCCAGTCGAAGCGAACTCTCGGCGCGCCGAACGACGTACCCATAGAAGAAGTGTACGGCGGGGAATGGGTGTAGGTCAAAAGGCGTGAGATGAAAGGATTGTAAGAATTGGGGCACGCCAGAGTGACTCTGCCACGAGACAGCAAAGGGGTTGCGGTTGTTCGGGTCGCGAACCGCGCGAGCTTCAGGTTGCGAGCGTGGCGGGGGAATAGCTAGTCGAGCTTTTTGCGGGCGAAATAGAAAAGAGAACCGGCAAGAAGCAGGAACATGATGACCCCGAGAGCGTTGCTCGTGGCCAGAGGGCCGAGAATTTTGGGGCCAAACGCGAAGAGATCGGGACGCCAAGGTAGACGGAAGACAGTGGAAACCCACTGGGGAACACGATTGGAAATTTCCGGATCCTGAAGAAGAGCGATCACAATGCCGAGTAGACCGAAAATGCCGCCTGCGGCGATTAACCCGCTCGAATAGAGGGCTCCAGGACTCGCTTCACTCTCTCCTTCGACTTTTCCTTTCATGCTGGCTTCGACCGCCCAGCGAACGAGTCCACCGGCAAACATAGCGGCTGTAGTTGCGACAGAAATGTAGAGGCCGGTGGCGAAGGCCAGCGAGCGGATGCCAAGAATTTCAATGGCAATGACCATGGCCACGCCCATCAAAACCAAACGCCAAGGGAGACGTTGATTCAAGATGCCGCTAATGACGGTGGCCATCAGCCGGGCCTGCGGCGCGGGAGCTTTGTCACTGCCGATGCCTTGCGCCCATTGGAATTCGATTTGTTTGCTGCTGCTATCGTAGAGATATTCCCCGTCGGGAATGGTGTTAGACCCAAGGGAATTAATGAGGGCGTACGTTTTACCGTCGTGCACAAAAGATTCGCGTTCAACTTTTACGCCCGCGGGCAGAGACTGCAGGGTCACCGGAATTTGTGTCGGAATGTATTTTTCGAGACCTTTGTTCATCAGGTTGAGAGTTGCACCGATGGCGATTGTGGAAATGGTCACGCCGACGAGCAAGCCCATCTGCTGCCAAAACGGAGTTGCCCCGACGAGGTAGCCGGTTTTCAGGTCCTGCGAAGTGGCGCCAGCAATTGCAGCCGCGATGCAAACGACTCCACCGATCATCAAAGCGAGGACGGCGTAGTTTGGCGCGGTCCAACCGGCCAGGAAGAAGATCGCGCAGGTGGCCATGAGAGTAGCGATGCTCATGCCGCTAATGGGATTGGAGGAGTTGCCGAGCAGTCCGCTGATGCGGCTGGCCACAGTGACGAAAAGAAAGCCGAAGACTACAACGAAAATTCCGGCAAAAAGATTTTGGTACCAGAGAGTTGCGGCACCCTGCATCGGGTGGAAGGTCAGCAAAACCCACATCATGACGATGATCAGGATGGAGCCGAGGATGACCCATTTCATGGGAGTGTCGCGATCCGTGCGGCTTGCCGCGACGGCCGCTCCGGCACCCTGAGCGCGAACATCTTTCATACCTGCCGTGAGGGCGGAGAGGATCGTCGGCAAAGTGCGAAGGAGCGTGATCAAACCCGCGGCAGCAACTGCGCCTGCGCCCATTGGACGAATGTAGCTGCGCCAGAGATCGTCGGGCGTCATCTGCGGAATGGGAATGGTGGATGGATAGATAGGAGTGTTGCCCGCGAGCTGTCCGTAGAATTTAATCGCGGGCATGATCACCAGCCAGGAAACTATGCCGCCGGCAAAAAGAATGCCAGCGACTCGAGGGCCGATGATGTAGCCTACGCCCAAATACTCTGAGGTGATGGCAGCGCGGAACGAGGCGCCCGGATACCAGTTCGGGCGATTTTCCGGCTGGCCGGTCCAAGCCTGCACGGTGTTCATCAAGAAGGTGTAAACCCCACCGAGGCCTAAGCCCCAAAAAACGCGTCCGGCAAACGAACCGCCCTTTTCACCGGCGACAAGAACGTCGGCACAAGCGGTACCTTCGGGAAAGGTGAGATTGCCATGTTCTTTGACGATGAGTTGGCGACGAAGCGGGATCATGAACAGCACGCCCAGCCAGCCGCCGAGCAGCGCCATGGGAAAGATCCGCCAGAAAGTAAATTCGGAGCCGAAGCCGAGGAAGATCAGCGCAGGGAGCGTGAACATGACGCCGGCCGCAAGGGATTCGCCCGCCGAACCAGTGGTTTGCACGATGTTGTTCTCCAAAATCGTGGAGCGACCGAAGGCGCGAAGAATACTGATCGATAGGACGGAAATGGGTATGGACGCGGAAACGGTAAGACCGGCGCGAAGGCCGACGTAGACAGTGACAGCTCCGAACAACAGACCAAAGAGCGCGCCGAGCGTCAGAGCGCGGAGGGTAAACTCCAGTGGGCTCTCCGATGCCGGGATATAGCTCCGAAATTCCTTTGCTGATACCGCGGAACTCGCTGGGCGGTCGTTCACCGTTAGCCTCCCTATTTTGCAAATGACGATGAAATCGGATGAAAACTTGTGCGGGTGGATTATGCCGCACGGGAAGCGTACAGAAAAGGAAATCCTGCTGCGAAGCTAAAAAATCACCGCTGGTTCTCTTGACATTGGATGTGTCGATACTACTGCGCAACCCCTCGAGGCGAGTCCATGGGGCAACAGGATAGCATTCTAGTCCGTCCGTTAGCGGGGGCTAAGGAACAGGAGGGCGGCGGGGGGACGGAGAGTGGACCAACGATTGCGTCGCGCGCGCGGGGCGCTTTGCAACATTGAAGCGAGCAAATGCTGGGCGCTGGCAAAGGGTAGAGACACGCGGTGCAGGTCGGCTTTGCGGGCGTGGGAATATTTTTCGTAGCGCGCGGGGAATGCGGCGGATTGTTCGACAATAATTTTCCAAGGAGTAGTGACGGCGAAGAGTCTTTTCTCGGAAGCTTCCTCGCGCGAGATTTCAATCACGTGGAGTTGCGTACCACCACCTGTCTCAAACAGTACCGCGATGGCTTTGGATCGATCGAGAGAGATAGAAGGATCGTCTTCGGGGAAGGAAATCAGCAGATTTTGAATTTCCGTAAGATCCGCCCGCAGGCTTTCCCACCAATAACGGTAGCCGTTGTAGATGACCGTTCCGCTTTGAAAAATCTGCTGCACGCGTGAAGCGTTTTTTCCGGTGACCCTAACGACCATGTCGACGAGTTCGTTCAGGCGGAAATTCTGCTTTATGACAGGTCGCACGCTGACATAGCCAGCGTCTTCTTCGGTGTAGCGAACCGGAATCTCTAGCGGAAGCGGCATGCAATCCGTTGGATGAAATGAGCCAAGAAACCGTTCATCCGAGCTTGGACAGTTTCAGGCGCACAAGGTCGCTCAAAAGTTTTCCGTCGACGGATTTGCCGGTCAGCGCTTCTTTGGCGGCTTTGACGACCGCGCCCATCTGTTTCATGGAGTTGGCGCCGGTATCGGCAATCGCCTTGGTGATCGCGGCATCCATTTCCGCTTCCGATGCGCCTGCCGGCAGGTAGGCCTCGAGGACCGCGGCTTCTTTCACTTCCTTGTCGACCAAATCCTGACGCCCGCCCTTCCTGAATTGGTCGATGGATTCTTTGCGTTGCTTGAGCATGGTCTGCAGCAGCGAAATCGATTCGGCCGGATCGAGTTTGCGCATTTTCTCGACTTCCTTCAGTTGAATGGCGGACTTGACCATGCGTAGCACGCTCAGCTTGAGTTCGTCCTTGGACTTCATGGCGACCACTATGTCCTTTTGAATCTGTTCGGAAAGCGTCATGTACACTCCTACTCGTGCACTATAACAGACAGTTTTGAGGCAGCGCGGCATTTCCTTTCCACCGACCGGCGATTTGACACATCGCAGGCCCCCAAGTAATTTTATTAATTCCCTATCCCTGGGAAGAGACTGCTGAGCGCCCCATCACGGCTTTTACCCGAAACGAGGAAAGCATGAAAGTCATTGTCGCAGACAAGATCGCCGAGCGGGGTTTAGAACTGCTGAAGAAAACAGGCTGGAACATTGTATCGACGACCAAAGATACCCTCAGCGCGGAATTGCCGGACGCAGAAGCGCTCATTGTGCGCAGCGCGACACGGGTGACGCCCGAGTTGATGGATCAGGCGCCGAAGCTTCGGGTCGTCGGGCGAGCAGGCGTGGGGGTGGACAATATCGATCTCGATGAAGCTACTAAGCGCGGGATTCTCGTCATGAGCACGCCCGGAGGAAGTTCGGTAAGTGTGGCGGAGCACACGTTTGCACTGTTGCTCTCGCTCGTGCGGCAGGTGCCGAAGTTTGATGCCTCGATGCGCGAAGGAAAATGGGAGAAGTCTTCGTCGGGCGCGGAGGTGCGGGGCAAGACCCTCGGATTGATTGGACTCGGACGGATCGGCAGAGAAGTGGCCATTCGAGCGGCGGCCTTCGATATGCGACTCCTGGCGTTTGACCCTTACTTGAGTGAATCGGCAGCAAGTGAATTGTCGACGGAATTGGTGCCGCTCGAGAAACTGCTGGCGGAGAGCGATTTTATCTCGCTGCACACGGCCGTGAGTCCGCAAACGCAAGGAATGATCAATGCCGAGACGCTTGCAAAGACGAAGAAGGGCGTGCGGATCATCAACGCAGCGCGGGGCGAGTTGATCAATGAGGCGGATTTGGCGGCAGCCATAAACAGTGGGCAAGTTGGCGGCGCGGCGCTCGATGTATTTGCAGAAGAACCGCCGAAGAATAGCCCGTTGATTGGACTAGCGAATGTCGTAAGTACCCCGCATGTTGCCGGTTCGACGGCCGAGGCACAGGAGGAATTGGGAATTCAGGTTGCAGTGCAGGTACGGGACTATCTTGCCGATGGAGTGATCAAGAACGCGGTGAACTTGCCGGCGCTCTCGCCGGAGCAGTATCGCCGGGTGCGGCCGTACCTGGCGTTGGCAGACCGGCTGGGGGCGCTCGTGTCCCAAGCCGCTGCGACTAGGCCCGCGCGGATCAAGATTCGCTACGCCGGTGAGCTTTCAGAAGTTGGCACGCATTTGCTACGCAGTGCCGTGCTGGCGGGATTGCTGAACGCGGTGTTGGACGAAAAGGTGAATGTGGTGAATGCGCCGGCAGTGGCGGCAGCGCGTGGATTGACCGTCGAGGAAGAGACCCGCAGGAGAGAGCACGGATTTCCGCACACCCTCGAAGTGTCCGCATTTTCAGAGAGATCCGGTGAGTCCGGGTTCAGCGCGGAGGGTACCGTGCTGCACGACGGGTCGCCGCGAGTGATTCAGATTGACGGGATTCCGCTAGAAGCTCCGCTGGCGGGGACCATTTTGTACTTGCGCAATCACGACCAGCCGGGAGTCATTGGCCACGTCGGGACGACCCTCGGGAAGCTAGGCGTGAATATAGCAACTTTTGCGCTGGGTAGAAGGGAAGCCAGCCTCGGGGCAGAGGCGGTGTCGCTGGTATGCCTGGATGGCAACGTCACCGAGTCGATCCTGGCACCGATTCTACAGTTTAAGGCGATTACCCAGGCAAAGTTGCTGCATTTAGGATAAAGGGCAGCCAAGCTCTCTAGGAACGCAAACTGGGTAGCGCAAGGCTAGCAGCACGGGACGGCCGTGCGGATGCCACGTTTCTCGTCCTTTCGCTGCAGTCGCTGGCATGGCGCGACTGCATACATGTGGAAGTCGATGGGGACATCAAACTACCGGACGCAGACCGGGTAGGCACGATCAACGGGCTGGGTTCACAGGTCATTAACGCGTGGAGCCCAAATCAATTCTATGGCCCTTCCGATTTTGATGCGACCCATCAATTCACAGCGAACTGGGTCGTTGAACTTCCGTTTGGCACAAATAAGATGGCTGATGCCCTGGAGTGAACAACAAAGCCTTCAGTTCCGCGCCGAAGTTTTCAACATTACCAACAGCGTGCGCTTCGATGCGCAGAGCGCTGCTCCCACCATTGACAGTTCAGGATCGAATTTTGGAAATTATTCACGGTTGAGCACCAACCCCCGTGTAATGCAGTTTGCGCTGCGATACGAATTTTAGGCTGGATTGAGAACCGAATCTTTGAGGCGTCGGAGGTAGCAACGGGACTCTCCTGCGTTTTTTGGTCGGAATGAATGGGTTGGCGCTGCAGTTCGCCTTGGTTCGTTCCTACGAAGGACTGTCTGGTAGCTGCCTCCTTGCTGTGCTATTCTTGAATTCTCGCAGGGCCGATAAAGGCCGTGGTTTGTCGGGGCGTAGCGCAGCCTGGCTAGCGCGCCTGGTTCGGGACCAGGAGGTCGAAGGTTCAAATCCTTTCGCCCCGACCATTATTTCCCCTCTCGATTCAACAATTTACGCTGCGTTTTCAACTTTGGTTGTTGCTTGGTTTTTACGGACAATACGGACAACGTCGGTGGTTTCGGGCGGAGGTGCAAAACCCAAACCAGTTATCTCTGCTTCTTCCAGACGGAATGCGACATCGTCTTTCATCTTGCTATAGCCGTCCCCAACGGTTTCATTTTCATGCCCCATCCAGAATCGTTCCAAGTCAGCATGGACTCGATTCTTTCTGAGCCACGTAAGACGGTAGCGACGAAACGCATGAAACCCCGCTTTAGGCTGTTTCAATTTCTCCAAAGCTTGATGTAAGCCGCGCCTCAAGAGATTTGTCTGTGAGAGAAAGTTCCCCTTCCGGTTATGAAACAGAAGACCGGAGGTGCGGTTTCCCACATATTCTTTGAGCATCGCTGCGAGCTTGGGGCAGAGATCTACATCTCTGCGCCCGGCATCAGTTTTGAGGAAGAGCTCCAACTTTGTACTTCGGACTTTCTGGCGTATGAAGAGTGTCCGGAAGTCCTTGGATATGTGCTTGTCGATTTCTAGCCCGATTGCCTCTCCGGCGCGGAGTCCAGTTCCAGCTAGCAGGGCACAAAACATTTGTTTGTACCCTTTGGTGGACGCGAGAATACCGGCGATGACCTCGCATGTGAAGTGCGGCGTGTTCTGTTTGCTCTTTTCCACCACCGGCATATCGATGAACTCGTGGTTCCATTTGCGAGGGAAAAGTTGTTCACCCTCCTCGTTAACGGCGGAAGCCACGACGGCTTTCACGACCTGCGAGTAAGTGTTCACCGTCTTGGGTGAAAGGCCTGCCTTAACCATTTTTTCCACGAGCCCCTTAAGGGCGAGATTTCCTACAGAGAACAGAGGAATCTCGCCGAGGTCCGGCAGAATCCATACATCAAGGCAGCCCTGCCACGATTCGACGGTTGCTGGAGCGATTGGTTTGCGCTTTCGTTGCTGGACGTGATTGATCCACCATGCTGCTTGTTGACGAAACGTGATACCGCTAGAAATACCTTCCGCGTGGGCCAAGCATTCTGGCGTATCGGCTCCGCTTTCGGCAATGATTTCTCTTGCCTTCCTCTCTCGCTCGGGTTTGGTCAAACTTCCCGGGCCTTTAATTGGATTGATCTTTGCACACATATGTTTTCGTTTCTCTTGCCCTGGAACATCCATCCAAAAGCGGACGACGTACCAGTTACCACTTTTTTCGATATGACCACTTTGACCAGATCGGCGGCTCATGCACTTTCTGCTTTCCCGCTTTTCTGGCGTCGCTCTGGCGACTGTATCAGCCATATGGTCTGACATCAATGACGTACTATCTTCCATTCTTGGTTCTCAAATTTCAGGGAGAGATTTGGAAATACCAGTGTCTAGGTTCCCGATGCTGTCGCTGTCTGCCAAAGAATCCGATGCAGGCTTTGGGGAAACATTGAGTGTGGCCATCGCTTTTTCAACAGTGTGACGGGCGTAGTATTCCGGATTCGATTTGTCCCGAGCTCGATAATTGGCGATTTCACGGATGACTTCTTCTGGATCGTCGCCGCGACCGAGGGCGCGTTTGGCGAACGCCCAGTCGCGTTCGGATTGGCTCAGGTTGGTACGTGGAGAAGCCTCGTGTTTTAGCCGCTGATGGTAGTTGTGTCGCGGCGAATCCTGAGAGTCGATGTACAGTTTGAAATCTCGAAGTTGGTGGATTTCTGTAGATTCCTTACGGGCTTCGACATAGAAGTCCGTTCCATATTTCTTATTCGCGAAACCGGGGAGGCGTAAGACACGCGTCGCATCGGTGGCCGCGGGATCTCCGCCGAATTCACGTGCCATAGCGTGCAAAAGTCCTTCCGCCTCTTCAAGGCTCATTCCTTCCACCTTCCAAACGATTTGGAATTTCCCGGGTGAACTCGTGAGGACGTAATTCGGTCTCGGGACGGAGCTGGAATTTTCAAGGGATTTCAGCGCTTCCGGCCCACCGTGGTCCAGGTCGAGATAGACATGTCGGATGGATGCGATGTCTTCCTTCGTGCGTGTCGAGGCATCCTGCCGTAGTGGGTTCATACCTATATAGATGTCCGACCCATTCGCGTTCTTGTATCGCAGCCATGCCTGAAACTCGGGGCTCGCCGCTTTCTGTGCATTGGTGATGTGCTGGATGGTTTCGGCGAAGTCACGATTGAGGACTAGCATGGCGATCCGATCGGTCGGCTCGAAGTTGTCGAGGATGTACTCCGAGGGGGACGGAAGAAATAATCCCGGGTTCTCCGGGGGGTTCATACCAACTCCTTGTGACTGTCGAAAATGAAGCAGTAGTTGTATTCATCTCTATCGGGGTCATAGCCGTGGATTTCGACGACCTCGGAAACGAAGCGCCGGCCGGGGCGGCGTT
>DATFZN010000008.1:0-4933 GCA_035314425.1 Candidatus Acidiferrum sp.
GCCCGATATTCTGTTTTCGAATGATACGCAACCGAATAAGCTCTATCGCAACAATGGTAATGGGACATTCACCGAGCGCGCCGTTGTCGCTGGAATCGCCTTTAGCGAAGACGGCGTGGCTCGCGCAGGAATGGGGGTTGACGTTGCGGATTATGATCGCTCCGGTGCTCCAAGCATCTTGATTACCAATTTTTCAAACCAGATGCTTTCCCTCTATCACAACGAGGGTAAAGGCCTGTTCGTTGATGAAGCCCCCCGCTCAGAAATTGGTCGGGCTTCGCTCCTGACACTGGGATTTGGGTGTTTTTTCTTTGATTACGATCTAGATGGTTGGCCGGATATCTTCATTGCAAACGGCCACATCGATTCCGATATTCAACGCGTGCAGCCGAACGTAAAGTACGCGATGCCACCTCATCTGTTTCGCAACATGGCAAAAGGCAGTTTCGTCGAAGTAACCACGCAGATGGGCTCTGCATTCGCATCAGCGCGCGTTGGTCGTGGCGCGGCCTATGCCGATATAAATAATGACGGCCGCTTGGACTTGCTGCTGTCTACCAATGGCGGTCCGGCATATCTGTTCGAGAATGATGTCACACTCGGTAGCGTCGCAAACAAAAGCTTGCGTGTGAAACTCATTGGAACGAAATCAAATCGGGATGGGATTGGCGCCGTCGTGAAGATGACTGCGGGCGGTGAAACGCAAACGCTGATGCTCCGAAGTGGCTCAAGCTATTTGTCGGCAAGCGAACTGATCCTGACGTTTGGATTGGCGCAGCGCGACCAAGCAGAAACATTGGAAATTCGATGGCCGAGCGGGCAAATTGATAAGCTCTCGAATGTTTCCGCGGGGCAAACCGTGAAAGTGACCGAAGGAAGGGGCATCACCGGCAGTCTAAGGTTTGGGGCTCACTAAGGGTCAGGAATTTTCTCCTATGCGGGCCTGAAACAGATGGGCCGCCACGAGCGCCTGCCCTAGGCTAATTCCGCCATCCCCAGGAGGAACTACACTGTGAACGTAAACGTCGAAGTTTTCTATTCGCAGAGTATTCAATACGAGCTCAAATAGTAAAACATTCTGAAAGCAGCCGCCACTCAGACAAACGCGATTGATATTGCGTTCCTCTCGGATTATTGTGGCCAGCCGTGTCATCACCATCGCCAAACCATTGTGGAAGCGGCGGCTCATGTCGCTCAAGCTGACCTGTTTCCGCAGATCAGCGATCAGCCGGTCAAACAAGGAATGCGTGCCGATTTTCCACATGCTGTGCTCTTTAGCTAAATCGAACGGATAGGCCTCTCCGTCGGCAGAATGATGCGCAGCCATCTCCAGTTCGATCGCGGCTTGCGCCTCATAGCTCACGGTGCTACAGAGCCCAACGAGCGCCGCAACTGCGTCGAACAGTCGGCCGCAACTCGAAGTTCTCGGGGAGTGAATTTCGCGTTCCATCATCTGTAGAACAACCTGCACTTTGCGCGATTCAATTTCTTTGAGGAACGCCAGGTCGAGCGATTGCACCTCCCTGCCGTAGTTGTTTACCAAATGGCTGACCGCCATGCGCCAGGGCTCGCGAATCGCGGCGCTGCCACCTGGCAAAGGCACATAGTGCAGATGGGCGACACGCTCAAAGCCAACATGGGCGGCGATCAATATTTCTCCGCCCCAGATCGCTCCATCGGCTCCGTATCCTGTGCCATCAAGCGCGATCCCAATCACTTTTCCATCCAGATGATTTTCAGCCATGCAGGAAACGATGTGGGCGTGATGATGTTGCACCGGAATATGCTGGAGGTCTTCGCGCTCCAACGCCCACTTCGTCGAGAAATAATCGGGATGCAGATCGTGCGCGATGATTCGCGGCTGCACTTCCAATATCCGTTGAAGATGCGTAACCGCTTCCATGAAGAAGTTATAACTTTCCGGATTCTCCAGATCGCCGATGTGTTGACTAAGAAACGCTTCCGCTCCCCGGAGGATGCAAACCGTATTTTTCAACTCGGCACCAACGGCTAGAATCGGTTGCGACTCATGCTCGATCGTAACGGGAACCGGCACGAATCCGCGAGACCGGCGAAGTTGTTGCGGCAATCCCGCTGCGACGCGAATCACTGAATCATCGCACCGCCGAACGATTTCACGATTGTGCACAAGGAAGGCATCGGCGATACCGCGCAAGCGTTCGATGGCCTCCTGATTGTCGATGGCAATCGGCTCTTCGCTCAGATTGCCGCTAGTCATGATTAGCGCTTCAAATTTGCCGCTATTAAAAAGTAAATGATGCACCGGAGTGTAGGGGAGAAATACACCAAGAAAACGATTGCCTGGTGCAATGTTAGAGGCGAGGCTTGTTTCAAATCGGCTGGAAAGAAGGACGATGGGCCGCTCAATCGAGAGCAACTGCTTCCGTGAGAGATCGTTTACGAGGCAGAAATGCTCTGCGATTTCCTGGCGCGGTACCATGATCGCGAAGGGTTTTTCCACGCGACGCTTCTGTTCGCGAAGCCGTTCTAGAGCGACGGCGTTTTTCGCGTCGCATGCGAGATGAAACCCGCCGATCCCCTTTACCGCAACAATTGACCCTTGTTGCAGCAGTCGCGCCGCTTCGCGAATCGGCTCGGCAATGTCAATCAAGGCACCCTCGGCTCCGAGCAATTGGACCTGCGGGCCACAGTCCCAGCAAGCGTTTGGCTGAGCGTGAAAGCGCCGATTTCCGGGATCCTCGTATTCCGCCTGGCACGCCGCGCACATTCGGAATCCGTCCATCGACGTCCGCGCGCGATCATACGGGATGTCGCGAATGATCGTGAATCGCGGCCCGCAATTCGTGCAATTGATGAAGGGATAACGGAATCGCCTGTCTCGCGGATTGAACAACTCCTGCAGGCAGTCTTCACAGACAGCAATGTCTGGCGAAATCAACGTGTTGGCAGACTGCCCTAATTGTGTAGAGATAATCCGAAACGATCTTTCGCCGAGCGAATCAATATCCCGGGACCTGATCGCGGTAACCTTCGCCAGGGGCGGAATTTCCTGTGGCAGCCGAAGCAAAAACTCGTCCACCTTTTCCGGAACACCTTCGACTTCGATGCTGACACCTGCGGGCGTATTCGCAATGAAGCCCGAAAGATCGCATTGATTCGCCAGCCGATAAACAAAGGGACGAAACCCCACTCCCTGCACAATTCCCGTAATGTCGACAGCTTTGCGTAGCAAACGCATGATGGATGTTTCTATCATACTGTCTTCAAGGAAAAACTCTCAGCGGCGCAATTTTCGAAATTGAGCGGGAACTGGCGCATTCGCCTTACGGGTCTGTGTGATTGCACTCACCCACTGATGTGATTTTCAATGCCTGGTGCGCGATTCCCCCCAGGCACAACTCCGGCCTTCCACGTCCCCACACAGTAACCTCTCTCGCGAAGGCTTCAAACAAAGCTTGCTGGGATTGTGCGCTATGACCTTGCGACTGCTGACTGGACATGTCAACCTGAAGGGGCTCGAATCATCCACATTGTCTGTGGGGGTCGACGCAGAAAGGGGGAAAAGTTTTGGTTTGTCAGACCAAACGCGCCTTGGTCCTTGCTTGCGGTAACCCGCTGCAGGGCGATGATGCCGTCGCCTTGGAGGTCGCCAAATCACTGGTCTGCGGCTTTTGCGACGGTGAAACGGAGGTTTACTGCCAGCACCAGTGGTTGCCGGAGATGGCGGAAGCGATCAGTGGGGCAAACTTGGTAGTCTTTCTTGAGGCGTCCCACGAAATTGCATCCGGTGCTGTCTGCACCCGGCTGCTCGTCCCAGCTGCCAGTTCCCGCGAGGCGCCAGATAGGGCGAGAAGTCCGGAAAAATTGTTGGCATTGGCGCATGAGCTTTATCATTCCTTGCCCGAAGAGGCTTACCTGGTTTCTATTGGCGGCGATTCGTTCGAGTGCTCCAATCAGCTTTCCGAACGCGTACGGCGCGCCATTCCATTGGCTCTCAATCAAGTGAAGGCGATCCTCTCCGGGGTGTCCTTGCCTCAAGCCATGTTTGTTTCAGGTCAGGCCTTAGTTCGCTATTCCTCTACAGCCACTCTCTCCTAGCAAATTAACTTTGGGGAAGCGGGAGTTGGCCTGCCGCACCCGAAGTGGGTGTGCTATCGTCTTTTCCGATTATGTTTTCTTACCGGACAAACTGGAATTTATCGAGCAATCGTTTCACAGAGACACTGCAAGAGTTGCGAAATGCCGGCGTTCAGTTACTGGATCTCACTCTTTCCAATCCAACCCTGGGTGGCTTCGAGTACGATGCGCAAGCCGTTCTCTCGGCCTTTCAGAACCCGGGATCTTTGGTCTATGACCCGCAGCCAAAGGGTTTGCCTAGCGCCCGTAAAGAGGTGGCCCGCTACTATCTCGATGACCACCGGATCAGCGTTGACCCTGAATCGATTTTTCTGACAACCAGCACGAGCGAGGCCTACTCATTCGTTTTTCGCTTACTCTGCAATCCACTCGATGAAGTGCTGGTTGCCAAACCAAGTTATCCCTTGTTCGATTTTCTGGCTGAATTGCAGGATGTTGTGTTGATTCCGTACTCGCTGCGGTATGCGCAAGGCTGGGTGATCGATTTCCATTCCATCGAGCGAGCACTCACAGAGAGAACCCGCGCCGTACTCTTGGTGCATCCGAATAATCCCACGGGCTCTTATGTTTGGCCGGAAGAGATGGAGCGGTTGAACAACATGTGCCGTGAGAGAAATATCTCTCTCATCGTGGATGAAGTTTTTCTGGATTACGCGTTCGATGGCGCGCCACGCAGGAGTTTTGCTGGCAACGAGAAAGCGTTAACGTTTACTCTGAGCGGTCTGTCGAAAATTTCTGCTCTCCCGCAAATGAAAGTCGCTTGGCTCTCCTGCACGGGCCCCGATGAATTGGTGCAATCTGCAGTGAAGCGCCT
>DATFZN010000009.1:0-19122 GCA_035314425.1 Candidatus Acidiferrum sp.
AAATTGCCGCGGAAGACAGTTTGGTATCAACCCCTCGCGGGAGGATTGCTCATCGGAGTGATGGGCTGGTTTGTGCCGCAAGTGATGGGTGTTGGCTACAAATATGTCGGCGACGTTCTAAACGGTGGTATGGCGCTGAAATTGGCGATCGCATTACTGCTCTTGAAGTTGGTGGCCACAGCCATCAGTTATGCGTCGGGAAACGCCGGCGGAATATTTGGCCCAAGTTTGTTCATGGGCGCAATGCTGGGCGGCCTCATTGGCGGAGTGGCCAAACATTTTTTCCCCGCGTACGTTGCCGAGCCTGGAGCCTATGCGTTGGTCGGAATGGGTACAGCCTTTGCCGGAATTATTCGCGCGCCAATGACTTCCGTTGTGATGATTTTCGAAATCACTCGGGATTATGCGGTGATCGTTCCGCTGATGATCTCGAATTTGGTGAGCTACTTCGTTGCATCGCGCATCCAACGCAAACCAATCTATGAGGTTCTGGCGGAACAAGACGGCATCCACTTGCCGCGTCCAGAAAGTTACTCTCGCCGCAGCCAGCGGCAAGTTGTGGGAGTCATGCGGCCGGCGACACAGGTCTTACAGGCCGACGAATCGCTTGAGAGTGCAGTCGACCGTATTCGCCAGGCGACCGATCGAACTTGGCCGGTGATGGATCAGCACGGAATTTTGGGTTTGCTGAACCTTGAAGATGTAGTGAATGCGCGCAACTTGAAAGAGCCTCCGAAACAAGTCGGCGACCTGGTCGAATCGCGAGAATTTTCTCACCTGCACTCGGATCAAACGTTTGATCAGGCACTCGAGCGGATGGGCGCAGCGCGGTTGGATGTTTTGCCGGTGGTGAGCCGTGCCAACTTGCACGATATTCTTGGGGTTGTCCGCTTGCGGGATGTTCTGCAGGCCTACGGTTTGAACGAAGAGCCAGACAAGAAAAATCTAGAAGGCGTCGCCGCCCCCACCGCCGAATCCACCCCCGGAAAACCCTCCGCCCCCGTCACCCCCGAAACCTGAGCCGCCCGAACTGCGAGGAGCAGAAGTCATTACGCTGCCAACTTCTGAGCTCATGCTGCTTAAGCTATTTGCAAACATGTACGGGTAAAAAGTCGGGCCAAAGCCTCCCTGATACCACGCTGGTGGCTCGGTATAGATTCCCTGAAACGCCTTGCTCCAATTTTTCTCCACCCCGAGCGCCATCGCAAACGGTAGAAACCTTTCGAACATTGCTGGCGTTTTGATCATTCGATTAAACCTGTCCGATTCCACGTGATCCAGGAAATCTTCAAATCCAAGAACACCCTCGAGCGCTCTCGCACCTGTTTGGGTCCGCGCGGACATGAAAAATCCAAACCCACAAATAATTGCGCCCGTAAGTACACCCGCAACGATGAATGCGAGCGGCGTCATACCCAGGTGATTGGCAATCCAGGAGCCGACCCAAACGAGCAGCAAGCCAGTAACGACTCCAAACCCGATGTAGCTGGCTCGGACGCTATCCGGGCGGCGAGTGTAATATCCCTTCCCGATGAGCGACCCGAAAATAGCGTTCTTGATCGGTACGATGCTGGTGTAAAAGCGATTGTGCAAATCGGAGAGCGAAACTGCGTCGCCCGTATTTCCATTGGTGAAAATACCATCGAGCAATTGCTGCTCATGGGCTTTCAGCGTGGACCACTCGGCCTTGGGCTTTTTCAAATGAAATACGTACTCCTTAGTGTGGGTCAGGCCGAGCAGATGAGCCTTCTGTTGCTCTTCGATCACCAGAAATCCACGAACCGCCAGGTCCACGATCGATGCGGTGATGTCGCGCATATCGACGGAATTATCGATAAGCGTTCCAACTTCTCCAGGGGTCAGGTTGTCAGGTGGTTCATACTGCGCGGCAATGGGGCGCAACCTGGGGTCGCGGCCCTTGGTCCACCACAACCGGAACATCGCGAAAAATGCAATGACCGGAAGAATAATTGGCCAATTGCTCCGAACGTAGAGCCAAAAAATATCGAGCGCAGTGGGCTCCTTGAACACACCCTTGTCGCAAGCAATCGCGACTGTAAGCCCTTCCCGGACGCCGAGCGGGCTGGTGGTATTGATATCGATACCCGTGCCGGCAATTTCGACGGTAGCTTCTCGGCCCTTTGAACGATAAGCGCCGGTGTAGGCGTTAGCCCGGAGGTCGGTGGCATTCGATGGAAACACGATGTGGGCACCGGCGGACTCGATCGGGATGGGCCATTCGTCCCCGGTGATATTCCAATAGAACTCATCGTGGTCCTCGAAAAAGCGAAGCGCATCGGAAACAACATAGTCAATCGATACAGTGCGGGTGCTGTTGTTAGCGTTCGGAATAAATATTTTCAGCTTGCGGTATTGCCGTTCGCGGCTGGATTCATATTTTAATGGATGGCCATCCTCGTCGCGCACGCTCTTTACGTCGAGAAACAAACTGTAGTTGATGCCTCCCGGTCCCACGTACTCGATGGGAATGTTTCGATAGATGCCTTGCCAGGGTCCGCCGATAAATCGGAAGGTGATGTTTTCCGTGACGTTCACTTGGCCATCAGGTGTGACGACGATGTCGGAATAAAACTTTTTGAGCTGACGTTCTTTCTGTTGCGCCGACGTGAGGGAACAGAAAATGAACAGCAGCGCGCTGAGGAGCCCGATGGTGTGGCGTGCCGGGCGTGACGGAAGAAACATGGTGCAAATGGCGCCAGAGCTCACGCGGTTGGTGCAGCTGGGTTGCCAAAACTGACCTTCGGAGCTTCCCGTTCCGCAGCCGAGCCGACTTCAAAGAATTCCCGTTGTTTGAAGCCGAGCATGCCGGCAACAATGTTGGTCGGGAATTGGAGAATTTTCGTGTTCAGATCGCGCACGACTGCGTTGTAGTACCGCCGCGCGTTTTGCACGGTGTCTTCAATTTGCGACAGAGAATTCTGCAACGAAGTGAAGCCCTCGATTGCCCGAAGTTGCGGATACGCCTCGGCGAGAGCGAACAGACTTTTCAGTGCGCCGGAAAGAACATTTTCTGCTTGCGCTTTATCGGCAGGGCCGGTCGCCGACATGGCGCGGTTTCGTGCAGTAATGACCGCTTCGAGGGTGCCCTTTTCATGAGCCGCGTAACCCTTCACCGTTTCCACTAGGTTCGGAATTAAATCGTAGCGGCGTTTGAGCTGAACGTCGATATCGGCCCAGGCATTGTCGCATTGCACTTTCAGGCGAACCAGCCCGTTGTACATGCCAATGGCAAAGAGGATCAGTACTACGAGGACGCCAAGAACAATCCAACCGAGCATAGGCAACCTCACGGAGGAGGATGGTCGTGCGAGCGTACGAAATGACTATACGGCTTGCGAATTCGTGAGTAAAGCAGAGAACGGCGTGGATTCGGTGCAGGGGTGAAAGGGAGATGAATCCTATATCCAGGATAGCGCCAGGGCCAAGGTCGTGACAGTCCAATCGCTTTTTCGAGAGACTTTCTTCTCCATCCCACGAACCCCATCTGTCGAAACGGTTCATACAGCAAACAAGGTATTTTCGTTCCTAAGCCGTAAGTTATAGCGTCCAGCCGAGGACAGATTCACGACTACGGTCTAGCTCCCAAACAGCCGCCTAGCCTGTTTCGGGCCGTGACTCTGTCCGTCCATCTGTAACGGACTCGACCGGCACAATCGACAAGGTCAGCTTTTCGTTCCTTGTTTATGGGGTTTATGGGCGGTTGCCGACGATTTCAACTACGTCGACCCGCTCCGATTTGGCCTAACGCAACTCTGCCCAATGGAGTTGCGCTGGTTGCAAAAATGCGGCTGTGCCGTCGAAGCTGATAGACATGCCGGAACTGCCAGACATTTCCGCCTATATCGGGGCGCTCGAAACCCGCATCGTGGGACAACCGATCAACCGAGTGCGGTTGGCGAGCGCTTTTCTCTTGCGAACAGCAGAACCGCCAATCGCCGCTATCGAAGGCCGCGTTGTCCGGGGACTGCGCCGGATCGGCAAGCGCATCGCCATCGGCACCGAAGAAGATGTTTGGCTGGTCCTGCACTTGATGATTGCCGGCCGTTTGCACTGGAAAGATCCTGAAGCTCGGTTGGTTGGGCGCAACAGCCTCGCGGCATTTGATTTCCCGAAGGGTTCCTTGGTCCTGACTGAAGCAGGTACAAAGCACCGGGCTTCGCTGCATGTCGTGCGTGGTGAAGCGGGCTTGGGCTCTCTTGATCCCGGCGGCATTGATATTTTTGGTACAGATCTCAACGCCTTTCGCGCCGTCCTCATAGAGGAAAATCACACGCTCAAACGGGCCCTCACTGATCCACGCCTCCTTAGCGGCATCGGCAACGCCTACTCCGACGAGATCTTGCATGCGGCGCAATTGTCACCCATTGCGCTTACGCAAACGCTTTCGATCGAACAATGGCAACGACTGTTTGCTGCGACACGCGAAACACTCAAGCTCTGGATGGATCGACTCGATCAAGAGGCCGCCGGGAACTTTCCCGAAAAAGTGACTGCGTTCCGCAAAGACATGGCAGTTCACGGCCGCTACGGAGAACTGTGTCCGAGGTGCGGCCAAAAAATTCAGCGAATTCGCTACGCCGATAACGAAACAAACTACTGCGCACAATGCCAGACCGGCGGAAGAGTTCTCGCGGACCGAAGTCTATCCCGTCTTCTGCGCTCGGACTGGCCGAAGACTCTCGAAGCTCTGGAAGCCCTCAAGCGTCGCTGACAGTTATAAAACATGATTAACCATGTTCTAGGCAAGATAACAGTTTTCGGCTGCGAGCTTTCATAGCGGGCGTGCCATTCCGCACACTCCAGCGCAGCAGCTCCCGGACGCGGGTTCGCAGGTCTCTATCGTAGGTTGACAAATCCGCCAATCCTTCAAGCGCAAACGTCCTAACAATCGAGCTCGGATCCTCGAGGTACACCTCGAGGAAGGATGCGGCCCGTTGCCTTTCTTTGGCGCTCAGCGTGAGGCGGGGAACAATCACCGCTAGATGCCAACGTATTTCCTTGTCGGTCGCTTCCGCCAACAAACCGAGCAATTCTCTTTTGTAGGTGCGCAGAAGGCCGGGGCGAGCTCGGGTAACCTTTTCGGTTGCGTCGGCGGCCCGCATGCGCACGACGGCTTGCTCGGACCACATTCCTCTAATCAACTGCGAAAATAGCTTCGGCTCTTTCCCTACGATTCTGACAACTTCGTCTGCACGCCCAATCGAACGCTTGTCGCCGCCCGCCAAGAGCAGCAGTATGTCTTGGCGAGCCATCGGCTACACGTGCTGGCTAAGGGAGAGGAGGTTGCCGTCGGCATCTTTGAACCAGGCTACCTTGTCGCCGGCTGGTGTTGTCCAAATGCCCAATTCCTGGTCCTGGACGAACGGGTATTTTTCAAAAACGACACCGCGTTCTGTGAGCCATTCTACGATTCCCGCAATATCCTGCACTTCCCAACCAAGCACGGTATAGGCTGCGGGAGTAAAATCCTTGGTCTTCGCGATTCGAATCTTGCTCTCGCCAGCTCTCATCACCAGGGCAAAGGGATCGTCGCTGACAAACCGGAAATCCAGCTTGCCTTCGTAAAATTCCCTGGCGGCCCGGGAGTCTCTGGTGGGTACAAAGCCAACCATTTTGCTTCGCGCGAGCATACGGATTCCCTCCGGCTGTTCTCGACGCCAATACTAACACTGCTGGGTCCCCCGGGAGGTACCGGAAGCGGGGGAAAGACACAGGTTCGAGTCTAGAAACAGGTCCGCAAAAGGCTCCATTGACTTGTGTTTGTTCGCTGTGTTACGGATATGTACGCATTTTTTCAGGGAATTAGGTTCGCGACACGGTAGGAATGGCGTCAGATACCAAACACCTCGAAGTAGTGCTGGATACCCACGTAGAGAGCGTGAACCTCGCGGAGGAGATGTGTATTCGCGTAGCGGAAGCCTCAGGTTTTGGCGAGGATGAGTGCTACCGCATCGGAATGGCCGTTCGTGAAGGAGTAATCAACGCGTTTCACTACGGTAATCAGGAAAAACCGGAAAAGAAAATTCACCTGGCAATAGATTTAAACCACGAAAAAATGATTATTCATGTGATGGATGAGGGCAAAGGTTTTAAACTTGCCGATGTGCCCGATCCTCTGGCAGAAGAGAATCTTCTGAGTACTTCAGGCCGCGGGATTTTTTTGATGCGCACATTCATGGACGAATTTGATGTAGTGTCGGGGCGAACGGGCGGGGCGGAAATCATTATGATGAAAAAGCTTCCGCCGCCAACACCCCCGGCCGGTAATGGATCAAACCCAGCGTCGCGTTCAGATGCTGCACCTCATCGGGAAGCATAGGTAAGACTTATGTCAGTGTCTCTAATGGCAACGACACGCGAAGTTGGACAGATCAAGCTGGTCGATCTCAGCGGAAGAATCGCACTCGGAGAGGGAAGCGCGTTGCTGCGCAAAACGATTCGGGATTTGCTTGAGAACGGCGAAACAAGAATCATCCTGAACCTCGGCGACGTCAATTACATTGACAGCTCGGGAATCGGCGAGCTGGTCAGCGGATTTACGGCAGTTCGCAACCGCGAGGGTGAGTTGAAGTTGCTAAACTTGACTCGTAAAGTGAAAGATCTTCTGCAAATCACTAAGCTGTTCACGGTGTTTGATGTGTATACCGATGAGACGGAAGCCGTAAACAGTTTCAAATAGTTTCCGCCGCCTGCACAGTACCAAACGAACTAGACCAATGAAGCGGGAATTGAACCTCGCCGGGTCTCGCTCCCTTCAATGTCTTACCTAAATGGAGAGTAGCTTGCTGAATAGCGCGATTCTGCTTGTGCAGTACCCTGACCGGAAGGTAGGAAGAATCGCCAGTCGGGCGTAGGACGGAATAGAGATCCTCTGACGGTGCGCTTGAAAAGCGGCAGCTCTTTGTTCCGGAGGAGTGTTCCCTAGAGGTTTGCTTGCTGGAGTTGGTTTCGGGGACAATCCAAAGATGGCCGATCGAGTGAATACGGAATGGATCACCGAGCAAGCACGCTTGCTGGGATTCGATCTTTGCGGAGTGGTTTCGACCGACGTTTTCCCGGAACTGGCCCACTTCCAGAGTTGGATTGAGCGCGGTTTTCATGGCCAGATGAAATATTTGGAAGATCCGCGAAGACAGAATCCCTCGCTTCTGCTGGATCCTGTCCGAAGCATTATTGTTTGTGCGCTAAATTACAACACCGAGCATCCGTACTCGGTCGAGGCTGCCGGTGCGGTTCCTGACGGGGGCAAGCGCGGTTGGATTTCCAGGTATGCTTGGGGCGATGATTATCACGAGCTCGTGTGGAGCAAACTGAACACGCTCGAGTTGCTCCTGAAGCAGACCTCACTTACTCCATTTCTATCGCGCGCCTACGCCGATACCGGGCCAGTCCCCGAACGAGTGCTTGCGAAATACGCGGGATTGGGATGGCTCGGGAAAAACACGCTCCTTCTCAATCGAGAATTGGGTTCGTGGCTTTTCCTTGGGGTGATCCTGACTTCTCTCGATCTCGGGTCGGGTGAGCCAGTCCAGGGTATGCCGTCATTCGATTTGTGCGGCAACTGCCGGCAGTGCCTCGACGCCTGTCCAACCGGCGCCTTGGTTGAGCCCTACGTGATGGATGCGCGAAGGTGCATCTCGTATCTAACGATTGAACTGCGCGGCAGTATTCCCGCAGAGTTTCGAGAAGCGATGGGTTGGCAAGTATATGGCTGCGACATCTGCCAAGATGTCTGCCCGTACAATCGTGCAGCCCCGAGGTCCGATCTCAAGCAGTTCCAGCCTCGCAAGATCACTTCTAGAGAGACCCTTCTATTGCCGCAATTAGAATGGCTCGCCGGGCTGACCGAAGGAGAGTTTCAAGAGGCATTCCGCGGCAGCGCAATGAAGCGTAGCAAATGGAAGGGCATCGTACGGAATGCCGCGATCGCCTTGGGGAATGCCGGGCTAAGCCGCAGCAAGGCAGCAGATGCCGGTGCCATTCAGACACTCGAGAATCGGGCCAAGTCCGAAGATTCCATCATCGCGGAATCTGCCGAATGGGCGTTGTCCCGCATCTAAAGGTTGCGCTTGGCTGTAGGTCGAAGCTGGAACGAGCACGAGCATACGAGCACCGGCAAGGTTGAGCGACCGCTCCCTAGGGCGGTATACTTGGCCAGCACGAAGAGTCTTGAGCAGAGAGTAGCAAAGTCGACAGAAGCTGAGGATCCTGTGGATCGTCGCAAGTTCCTGCTAAACAGTGGCGTTGTGGGTGCTGGCTTACTCACTCAGATCGCGCCCGATTTGCTCCACGCCGGTAGCATGTCCCGTTCGAATTCCAAACTCAATCTAATGGAGGATACACCCATGGCATTCACCGTTCCCCCCCTGACGTACCCATTCGACGCGCTGGAACCCTACATCGACGCAAAAACGATGGAGATCCATCATGACAAGCATCATGGGGCCTATGTAACGAACCTAAATAAGGCCTTAGAAGGCCATCCGGATTTGCAAAGCAAGTCGATCGATGACCTGATGAAGAATTTGGACGCGGTGCCGGAAAATATTCGGACGGCTGTACGCAACAACGGAGGCGGACACTGGAACCATTCCTTGTTCTGGCTGGAAATGAAGAAGGGTGGCGGGGGCGAGCCGAAGGGTGAATTGGCCGCGGCGATCAATCAGAGCTTCGGCTCCTTTGCTGGGTTTAAAGATAAGTTCAAGGCGGCTGGTCTCGGACGGTTTGGATCCGGCTGGGCATGGCTACTCGTCAAGGACGGAAAGTTGGCGATTGACTCCAGTCCAAACCAAGACACGCCGTACCAGTTGGGCGGTAAGGCAGTGCTTGGCATAGACGTTTGGGAACACGCCTACTATCTGAAGTATCAAAACCTGCGAGCGGATTACATCGAAGCGTGGTGGAATGTTGTTAATTGGGAGAAGTCTCAAGAACTATTCGACGCTGCAAAGAAATAAGAGAGCGAAAGTAGTTACCAAAAAAGAACCCGGCACTTTTCCTTGCCGGGTTCTTTTTTATTAGGGACGAATGAATGAAGACCTGCTCTATCAGGCCATCATTCGGGCGCGAGACAAAGGCAAAATTTACCCTGCGTTGATCGGAGAGTGATAGGTCTCTTTCTGGGAGACAAAAGGGCCAAAGCGCTCGGCCGGGGAAGCCAGAGCCGTAGGCATAGATTTCAAGGAAAGCCTAGAAGACTCGCGGAGCAGTTCCATTCTGCTGCGCACTTTGAACTTGGTCAGCAACGAAGAGACGTGGAATTTGACGGTGCGCTCAGAAAGATTCAGTTGGGAAGCGATTTCCTTGTTGGCCAGGCTCTTTAAAACACCATCCAAAACTTCTTCTTCACGGCGGGTCAGTCTGACAGAACTCTTTGCGCTGTGACCCGATTCCAAGATTTCCTGGGCTCTTTCGGTAAGACCGGAAAGACTGTTGGGGTCCGCAGGCACCATAATCATGTAGTCGGATGGGGATTGTCCGCGAACCATGCAATGCATGGCTAGCAGTCCAGCGGCATGGTCGACGGGAAGTTCTCCGTCGGGGCCAGCGTCAACGTGGAAATGAGCAGTTCCGGTGCCCTTTTCATAGAAAAGGTAGACCGCTTTGGCTTGGGAAGGCTTCGTTTGACCAATCGTATGCGACCTGCGGATCAACTTCACTGTTGAACTCCTCCGATAGTGCCTCGTGGTGGGAACGGGACACTTCCTGTGGGTTTTGTTTGTTGTTGCCTCCTAAGAGGTGGCCGGAATCACCGGGCAAGCATCAGGGGGCCTGAATCGAATTTAGGTTCGGTTTATCCCCAGAAAGACCCTCAGAGTCACCACCAAGGGATAAACGAGAAGGAGTCCCCGTCAAAAACTTGCTAACGTTACACCTGACCGCTGTGTTGTTTTGCATCCGGCCTGCCGTCCTCTGCAACTATTTACAGGTATGTTTTTCAACCACTTAGGGGTAAAGAAAAGGCAATCGGGCGTAGCTGGTAGGTAGAAATTGCGTTAGCTTCGCACTTTTTTCCGAGTTTGCGATAAAGCAACTAGCGAGTGAGAATGCGAGTTTGCTCTGTGGAAATTAATTCGTAAGAAATTCCACGCCACTTTAAGCGATGCCCGGCGAGCGAGGCAACGAAGTTGATCAAATACAGGAAGGGAACAAAGAGTGTTAACACAATGTAGATCCAGGATTGCGACATGATTTCTTTTTTCACAGCCGGCAGCGCTTCTGTCGCGCCAATGACCCGAATCGCCCCGCGGATCGCGGCCAATAATAAGGGCAGTGCGACGAGAGTTGCTATGTGGAATGCGGGTCGCGAAGAGATCATGAGGCTGAGGGCGATATAGGTTCCCAGGAGAAGCGTGATGCAGTAGAGGAAATGTGTCGCAAACGCCATCCCCCACATCTCGGGTCGGTAGACTTTGGTGATCCGAATTTGGCGGTTCGTAAATTCGAGCAAGCCGGGGAAATCAGTCTGGACATAAGACACCGTCAGACATTCCGGCAAGAAAACGACAAATCGCCGGCCACGTTCGATCATCGTGGTCAAGGAATAGTCGTCACTGAACGCGTATTGCCAGACGTCCATCATGCCAATTTCTTCGAAAATCGTGCGACGAATGGCCGTACCGCCGCCCCAACAGAAATTTTTGGTGTGGGCGCCAAGCATAGTCACAATCGGTGCATTCCAGGCTGCCAGAAGTGCGCTTGCCAGGCCGTTATTTGTGGGAATGAACCAGCGCATCGTAGACGTCGCGCCAATTCGAGAGTCGTAGAGAGGAGCCACTAACTTGTGCAGCCAGGATTTTCCGGGTCGGCCGTCGGAATCAGCGAACACCAGGATTTCGAATTCTGGAGGCAATTGCTCAATTGCGGTGCGAAGATTGTTTACCTTTTCGCTGCATGCTTGGGGGGCGCCGGCAATCACGATGTGGGCGGGCACACGAGAGGAAGCGACCACACGCTTCAAAATGCTGTGGGCCGGATCGTTTTCCGACGAGACAATAAAAAAGACTTCATAATTTTGGTGATCGAATTCGCAGAGAGAAACCAGATTGCGTTCAAGGCCCGCTTCCATACCCCGGCACGGGCACAATACGGCCGTTCTCGGAGCATAGAAGCCCGGATCGGTCTTGAGCCGTTTCTGGACGTAGGCCAGCCAGAGAATGCCTTGCCAAAGCAGATAGGCACCCGAGGCAATCTGCAAGATCGCTAAAATGTCGAAGATCGTTTCCATGTAAATTGAGAATAGCAGAGGACAGGACTGTGCGAATGAGCTTGTGCGGAGGTAGAATCGCACCGGTAAACATCTATCGAGGAGGGCAAGGCAATGATGGCGAACCGGGTCGATTCTTCCATGGTTACCACGTCGAACGAGCTGACTGGCTATCGGGTGGTGAGAAATCTTGGTGTCGTACGCGGAATTACGGTGCGTTCCCGAAGCGTCCTGGGGAACCTTGCAGCGGGCATTCAGACAATTGTGGGCGGAAACATCAGTGTACTGACGGAGCTTTGCGAAAAAGCGCGCGGGGAAGCCTATGAACTGCTCCTGGAACACGCCGCGGAGCATGGTGCGAACGCCATTCTGGCGATGCGATACGACGCCAACGAAGTAATGCAAGGAGTGACAGAAGTATTGGCTTACGGAACGGCTGTCCAAGTCGAGCGCGCGAGCTAGATTAAGACTTCAGAAGTTCCACAAATGATTTTGTGGCGAGAGTTTCAAGCTCGCTGAGAGCCTGGCTGGCGGCCACCCGGGCTTTTTCCATAAACGAAGAATCGAGAACGAAGGCGCAGCGATCCACAAATGGGTGATTCGCGACCTCGAACGACTTGCGGCGGCGCTGCGGAGATGCGGCGCGGGCAACGATTTCCTCATACATCTGCAAATCGCTTTGAAAGTCCAAAGCGTCACCGGCATTCCATTTTTGTTGACGAGTCATTGCCGAGAGATATTTCTCGCGAAAGCGAGCAGCGTCCCGGCGGGTGAATGGGGTTAGCTTGGAAACGCTTTCCTCCCCTTTGCTCGCGATTTCGATGACCTTGACGGAGACGGCCAGCAGAGCTTCACGATGCAACAAAGCCAGTAAGTCCCGATAGTGCGCAGCGTGGACCTGCAGGCCGTAGCGGCCATGCTTTTCGACATAGGAATCGACGAAGCGGGGAATGATGCGTTCACGAGTGAGAAGCTCGCTCAACTGCTCGGCCAGCTTGGTTGCCAGCTCAGCGGGAGAACCCTTCGATTGGAAGTTCACTGGCATCGGGATTCCACATAGTAGCAGCAGATCGGGTGCCATAGTTCTCGACTAAGGGGCAGGTCCGGGGGACACCCGAGCTGTACGATTTGCGAACCTTCCAAGTTCAGTATTGCCTTCACCTTCAGAAGCAGAGGGCAACTTCGAACGGAGAGTACCTACGCTATTGAACTGCTCCGCATAGGGCACCAAAACCTGATTTCATCGCAGTTGTCACTGCCGGAGCAAAATGCCCATACTACCCGTTGAATTTTCCCTGCCCCTTGACGTTGTAAACGGGAGCTAACTCCATAGGAAGGAGGTTCTGAAACTTGTGATTTTGCAAACCAGTGAGATATTAATCATCGAGCAGAAGGCAGCAATGGCTGCTGTTACTGGACGGGTGATCATCAAGGATTCCGATATTCTAGGAGGGGAGCGGCGAAATCATTCGCATCGGCAACTCCTAACCCCTGAGAAAAAGGGGAATTTGGCTCCCCACATAATCCCCATAACCTGATGCTTTGACTAGCCATCTGACTAGACATACAATGGCATCCAAGGGAGTTTCATGACCAAATGGCAATTACAAGAAGCGAAGGCGCGTTTCAGTGAACTGATCGATGACACGCTCGAGAAGGGACCACAAGTCGTGACCCGTCGGGGAATCGATACCGCGGTTGTCGTTTCTATCGACGAATGGCGCAAGCTAAAAGACGAAAACCGTTTGACCTGGAAGGATGTACTTTTGGGTGAAGGTCCGCGGTTCGAAATCCCGCTCCCCAAACGCGGCACGGTCAAACCGCGCAAGCCTGCGGTGTTCGATTGAATCGCTACCTAATCGACACGAACGTGGTCTCCGAATTGCGCAAGCCTAAGCCCCACGGTGCGGCAGTCGCTTGGTTGCAAAGTCTTGAATTGGGCCAAGGCTTCTTTTCCGCGGTAACGTTTGGAGAAATTCAAAAGAGTGTGGAACTCACGCGTCGGCAGGACCCTGTAAAGGCGAACGAAATCGAGGCTTGGGCGGCACAGTTAGAACGCGCTTCACAAGTTTTGTCCATGGATGCGGCTTGTTTTCGCGAGTATGCCCGCTTAATGCACCGCCGTTCCGACACCCTAGCTGAGGACGCCATGATGGCCGCGACGGCTTGCGTTCATGGCCTCACCGTGGCCAGTCGGAACGAACGTGATTTCGCGCACTTCGATGTGGCCGTCTTGAATCCCTTCAAGTAGCGAGCGCCGTAGTGCTTGCGCCGAAGCATCCGCACATTGGTTAGCTTCGTGGACGTGACTGGGATCGAAACGGTGCACCCCGGCCTGCAAAGTGGCGCTCGCCCCGAAGCATTAGACCTTTCCGCAAAGCCCCCTGGCGGACGGTTTCAGAACTCTCGAGACGCTTCCGTTCCTTGCCCCATCCGAACGCCCGAGACCGTAACCGCTGGCACAGAGCTGGTTTTCGCCCCTCGATTCGACCGAGTAGCGTCAGTTCGCTCCGGACCCAAGTACAAGATCGAGGCCCGCAGCGTCAGAGAACGCCTTGAAGTCGCGGTCCCGAGTGAGGAGAGGGACACCCCCATCGATACAGCTCTGGGCGATCAGCGCATCACCGAGACGCGCCTTGCGGCGCCGTGCCAACACCTTGGCTCGCAACCCTCCTGCCCTTTGCCAGTAGCCGGATGTGATCTCGATTGAAGGTACTTCCGAGAGCGTTTCCGCAACACCTGAAGGGAGCTTCGGATCGCTTAGGAGTTCAGTGAGCACAACGGGCACCATTATCACCTGCCGGTCTTCAAGGGCCCTATCAAGTAGCTTGACATCCTCGCCAGCACCGCCTCCTAGAAAGGCAACCCATGTGCTCGTGTCCGCAGCAATCACCGGTCAGCCTTCAACTCTGCCAGCGTTCTCGTGAAGCGAACCTTACCCCGGAGGCGGCGTAGGCGATCGTAAGTCCGCGATGCCGCAACTAGCTGCAGCCCGGCCCGGACGGTCTGGGTGACGCCGGTACCGCTGGCTCGCTGCGCCTTCTCGAGAAGGTCCAGCGGTACCTCCACGGTGATCTTGCGCCCTATTTCCATAAGGCCTCCTTTATACCATACTCAAGGCCAGCTTGGAATATGGTATCTCATGCTCGGATGAGGAGCAGCAAGAGCCCGAGATCCCTAGGATTTACAACTCAGCAATGCATGATTTTACGCAGCCGTTCTCAGGCTGTGAGAAACTTCCTATCGATCCTCTCCGTCGTATTGCTCAACTAAAATCACACCAGAAACGTCAAAAATGGACTGAAAATGAAGAAAGGCCCACCGTCGTCGGCCTTTCTTCGTACCAAGTGCGCACTCAATTATGATGTGCTAATTGTCCCACGGGACAGTCTGAATGACATTGCGCTCGAGCATCTTGAGGGAATCTTGCTTTTGCGGAAATCTCTCATCTATCCTCTCGAACACAAAACAGGCTTTGTCAATTGCCTTGTCGACGAAATATTGTTCATTCGGGCGAGGCTTAGCCCTTTCCATGTTCTCGATTAATCGTCGCGCAGATAGAGGTGTGGCTGCAAAAAGAATTGCGTACTTACGTTCTTCGGTCCTGTTGACCCGCTGATTGGTGTACAGAGGAGGAGACCGAATTTCGCCAGTACCTGCAGACTCCTGCAAAGCCGTGAGCGGGCAACCGCTCCCCCTACGCCGATCATGCTCGATTTGGAGCCTGGGTTTTAGTGAATTGCCCGGGGGCTATCGCCAGTCCCCGTTTGTTGCGGTTCCGGTTCCGGAACGATTGGGGCAATGGGCTCTTTCTCTAGGGCATGCTCGAGCACTTCATCGAGTGTGCGAACGTAGGTGATCTTCAGATCGCCCAATATTTCTGGCGGAAGGTCGGCTACCGCGTTTGGTTCGTTGTCTGCCGGTAGCAGGACGTGATTGATGCCGGCGCGCTTAGCACCAAGCACCTTTTCCTTCACGCCACCGATCGGCAGCACCACGCCCGACAGAGTCATTTCACCGGTCATAGCCAGGCGGTTTTTTACCGGCCGATTCGTCAGCAGGCTGATGAGGGCTGTGACCATTGCTGCGCCTGCGGATGGACCATCCTTCGGAACCGCTCCGGACGGGACGTGAATGTGGATGTCCAGTTTGCGGAAGAAGTCCGGGTCGATGCCGTAGCGTTCGCCGTTGGCGCGAGTCCAGGTGAGCGCTGCGGTCATCGATTCCTGCATCACTTCGCCCAAATGGCCGGTCATGGTGAACTGCTTGCCGCCGCGCATCCTGCTGGCTTCGATAAAGACGATGTCGCCTCCAACCGGGGTCCACACCAAGCCAACTGCCACGCCTGGTCTTTTGACGCGTTCGTCGACTTCCCTTTCGGTGCGGAATTTCGGCACACCGAGGAACTCGCGGACCACTTCCGGGGTGACCACCATCTTTTCGGTCTGGCCTTCCGCGATCTTGCGGGCCTGTTTGCGAACGAGTGTGGCAATTTCCCGTTCGAGATTGCGCACGCCCGCTTCGCGAGTGTAGCTGTGGATGATTTCCCGCAGCCCTTCGTCGGTGAATTCCAGCTGGTCGCCTTCCTTAATCCCGTGTTCGGCCGCTTGCTTCGGGATCAAGTACTTGCGCGCAATGTGAATCTTCTCTTCACCGGTGTAGCCCGGGAGTTCGATGATTTCCATGCGGTCAAGCAGCGGACCGGGAATTGGATCCATCCAGTTGGCAGTGGCGATGAAGATGACCTTCGAGAGATCGAACGGCACGTCCAGGTAGTGATCACGGAACGTGCTGTTCTGCTCCGGGTCCAGGACTTCCATCAACGCAGAGGACGGATCGCCGCGGAAATCGCGGCCGAGTTTGTCGACTTCGTCGAGCATGCACACAGGATCGTTCGATTCGGCGCGCTTTAGCCCTTGAATGATCTGGCCAGGCAGGGCACCGATATACGTGCGGCGGTGGCCGCGAATTTCGGCTTCGTCATGCATGCCGCCGAGAGCGATGCGGACGAACTTGCGGCCAAGCGATCGGGCAATCGATTTGCCGAGAGAGGTTTTACCCACGCCCGGAGGTCCGACAAAGCAAAGTATGGGTCCTTTCATTTCCGGCTTGAGCTTCTTCACTGCCAGATAGTCCAGAATGCGGTCCTTCACCTTCTGCAGATCGTAATGATCCTCATCCAGGATTTCGTGCGCCTTTGGGATGTCGATTTCCGCGCTGCCAGAAGATTTAGACCAAGGGAGCGAAGTCATCCATTCGAGGTAGGTGCGTGAAACCATGTACTCGGCCGACGCCGGGGTCATCTTGGACAACCGCTTCAACTCGCGTTCGCACTCTTTCTTTGCTTCCGGAGTCATGCCGGCTTCTTCGACCTTCTTGCGAAGTTCGTCGATTTCGGCAGTCGCGTCGTCGATTTCGCCGAGTTCTTTTTGAATGGCCTTCATCTGTTCGCGAAGCAAATATTCGCGCTGGTTCTGGCTAACTTGCTCCTGAACCTGCTCGTTGATCTTGCTGCGAAGTTCGAGAACCTCGAGCTCTTTGGAAAGTTCACGGATCAGCATCTCTAGGCGCTTGCGCACGCTGGAAGTTTCGATCAACTCCTGGCGCAGCAAGGTCGAGAGACTAGGCAAAGTGCCTGCGATAAAATCGGACAGCCGTCCCGGATCGTCGATATTCATGGCGACGTTTTGCAGGTCGTCGGATAGTTGTGGCGAGTGGCTGACCACATCGCGGAACAGATCTTGGGCGTTGCGTTCAAGGGCTTCGAGCTCGTTATCGTTATCTCCCAGGATGTCTGGTTCAGACGCCACGGCGGCACGAAGGAACGGACGCAAGGCCAGCAATTCGTTGATACGAATCCTCTGCAACCCCTCGAGAAACACCACCACGTTGCCATTCGGCATTTTCACGGTCTTGTGGACCTTGGCAAGAGTGCCGACTTTATGCAGATCCGCAGCAGCAGGATCTTCGATCCGCGGATCAAGTTGCGCCACAACACCCAACAATTTCTCTTCACCCGAGAGCGAGTTCACCAGTGCCAGCGAACTCTCGCGACCCACGGTGAGTGGCAAGACTGCTCCGGGGAACAGTACAGTGTCGCGAACTGGCAATATCGCCAGTGTTTCCGGTACGACATATTTTTTATCAGCCATTGGTACCCCCCCAGCCAGCCCAAAAGCAGGAAGAAACTCAGCGGAGCTGTGCGCCATGAAACATTAGATGCAGAAGTGAAAGAAAAGGTGCGTACTTCTGCGGCCGGTTATTGCAACAAAGCTTAGTCTAACTCGCTCAGATTCTAGCCCAATTCGTTTCTGGCCGCAAACATTCTTTCAATATATTGCAAATAAAACACTTAATGGACTAGCGGAAACTCTTTTGGGACCCTATCCGCCGCTCTGACCATTCGAATAGGACTCTCTCACGAAGGAAATAGCCTCATCCTTGGTGTGGATCGAGCCTTCCAGTTGGGCATCTTCTATGGCGGTGAGAATACGCTGGAATTCTGGTCCTGGACTGTATCCCATACTCTTTAGATCGTCGCCGGTCAATAGCCTTTCCGGGCGAACCTGCTCTGGTGTCGTTTCGGCGAGGAGCTTTTCGAGGGTCCGATAGGTATCGAGCTTGCCGTGGCTGGCACCGCAATCCAGCCGATGCAATTCGAGGTGCTCGGCAAAACGGGGCTGCCGCACAAAACGTTTTAGGGTGGACTCGCGCATCTGGCTGACATCTTTAAATTTCATGTGGTTGGCGACGAGCGCTTTGACTTGCTCGGTGTCTTCGCTTGAAAAACGTAGCCGCTTACAGATCGCTTCGGCCATCGGAACGCCAACTTCCACGTGGCCATCAAAGCGGATGCGGTCGCCGGTCACTTCGGCGGACCGGAATGTCGGGGGTTTGCCCACATCGTGCAGTAGTACGCCCCAAGCCAGGGTGGGGGAAGCTCCAGCGGGTAATTCTTGGAGCATCATTCGCGTGTGAATCCAGACATCGCCTTCCGGGTGGTATTCTGGCGGCTGGGCAACCCCTTTCATCGCGGAAATTTCCGGTAGCAGTTGCCGCAAGAGGCCGCATTCCTCCAAGAGTTCAAATCCCAGGCGTGCGGCACCCTCGGTGAGCAGCTTGGTTAGTTCATCGCGAATCCTTTCCGCGGAAACGGAATGGATCTCTGGCGCATATCTCTTCATCGCGGAAAATGTTTTTTCTTCGATTGGAAAATGGAAGCGTGCAGCAAAGCGGATCGCCCGCAGCATGCGCAGCTTGTCCTCAGAGAAGCGGCGTTCGGCACGACCGATCGCTCGGATCAGGCCGTTTCTAAGATCCGCTTGGCCGCCCACATAGTCTAGGACTTCCTGGGTATCGTGGCGCATGAGCAGTCCGTTGATGGTGAAATCGCGGCGAGCTACATCTTGCTCTGCGGTCGTGGCATAGATAACTTGGTCGGGATGGCGACCATCGGAGTAGCCCAAGTCGCAGCGGAATGTGGCCACCTCCACTTTGGAGGTATCGCGGGGCACCAGCACCACGCCAAACCGCGCACCGATCCCTAGACTGCCCGGAAAAAGCTCGAGCACACGATCAGGAGTCGCGTCGGTTGTGACATCAAAATCGGCGGGCGTGCGTTTGAGCAAAATATCGCGAACACAACCGCCTACCAGCAGTGCCTGGTGGCCGTTCTCTCGGAGAGTTTCGCAGATGAAGTTGGCTAATTCCCGAGAGTGCATGATTTTATTATGAAACATACTCTTTACTCGGATCGAGGAATTTGCCGAGCGTTGCCATCCTGAGGATTAGCTGCAACGCAAGACCAGGCAGGTGATGTCATCGGACTGGTGCGTTGCCCCCACGAAATCGTCCACCTGTTTCATCAGGAATTGCAACGTATCCTTGGCCGAGAG
>DATFZN010000010.1:0-15858 GCA_035314425.1 Candidatus Acidiferrum sp.
AGCTACGGTCGTACGGATAACTTGAATCCTTTTGGCTGAGTCGATGTCGATGGCCAGCGACTGCTTTTGGCAGGCAGGTGACCAATGCAATTGGGCTTCGTCTTTTTCGTTCTTCTCATCCGGCTTCTTGTAGAGTTGGACCGCGCGGGAATAGGTGTCGCGGCCTGGCCTCAGTCCTGCCAGAGTGAGTTCATTGGAGCGTTGGAGAGTTGCTTTTTGGGACGTGGGCTTGGGTGTTTGCGCTGCTGTTAGCGCTGAGCAGAGTTGCAAGAAAATCAAAGGCAAAAGCGCTAGCGCGCCAAAAGATGGCAGGCCAGCGCTACAACAGAGCTTAGCGTTGGGACTGGATGGCATCGAGACGCGCCTCAAAGTTTTCCTCGCCTTCGCTCCAGAGTTCGCTGCGCTCTACTGGTAATGCTGCTTCGATCGATTCGACCCAACTGAAGAGCTTCTGAATATTTTCGCGGGTCTTTTGGTGATACAGTTTCAAATTTTCGGAGCCGGCCATCCAGCTCCTGAATATTTTCTCAAAGGGATGATCGGAAGTGTTGAACGGATCGGTGGCCTGACCCGGAGCCAACAAGCCGCCGTGACCGGTGAACAAATGCTCGAAACCAAGGTCAGCCATGAACTGGCCGGTGATTGAAGCGATCCCGTCCTCGTAGATGGCGCCGTGACAGATCAGTTCAAGCGGTTGCGGGCCATAATCCCATTTCAGCGTGTCGATATCGAAAGTCCACAAATCCCATTGCCCGCTAACGAAGTAAGCAGTGTCTGCATTCAGATGCTGAATCGCAAGAGCGGCGACTTCTGCTGGCCCATATTTCTGTTCGCGGAGATCCCATTCCTCCAGAGGAGTTTCGCTAGCGTCGATGGCCTGGACGATGAGTTTGTCGAAACCCGCGCGCGTTTCGGCGAGCGGCACGGTAGTCAAGAAACGGGCGAACTCTGCAATCATGGTTTTTTCCGAGAAGTCGCGAGTCCATACACGTAAATAAGCTCGGTTGGCCATGGGTAAGCTTTGGAATTATACCGTCCAAGGATTAGATGCGCCAACGGTTGGGACGTGTAAAGAGGGGTGGTAATGGACCCTATAGGAAGTGAAGAGGGTTGGCGGGGCTGTTCCCTGCACCTACATTTGTCTTTTATCGGACTCGAAGCCGGCGGCGATTTGCTGGAGACGTTCGCGGAGGGTTTCTCCGAATTTGGAGAAAACTTCAGCGGTTGCTTCACGAAGTTTTTCTTCGGCAGAGGAAGCAATCTTTGCAATAACGTCTCGCGATTGATGATTCAGTGTCGCCACGGTCGCCACCATCCAGGAATTGGAGATATTTTCGAGCCGGTTGCGGTATTGCTCCGCCGACTCGTCGCTGATTTTCCCGAAAGAGCCGCGCAATTCGGTCTGCTGCGATTCGTTCATGGACTTCCAGGATGCCAGCAGGGCGGCAAAGCTGGATTCCACTTGACCTTGCGCTTCACGCAAGCCCTTTTCCACCGAACTGCTCATTGAGCCCTGGAAACGGCGCAAAAATTCTTCCTGTTCGTCACTGATCTTCTGAGAAATCTCCACTCGAGTGCTATCCAGTTGCTCGCGCGAAAGCTCGACCGACTTGTGGATCAGTTCATTGAAGCCATCGAGCTCCTGACGCGCATTGCGCTGAATTTCATCGGTGAATGCCGCCGAGGTGGTATCGGCAGCTTCGGTAAATAGAAGGCGAACCTTCTTGAACGCTTCTTCGACCGACTCTTCCAATTGGTGTTGGGTTTGGTTCAGGTAACTACGGCTGGAGTGATCAAGTTCCGTCGCAAACAAACCGGAAATTTCGCCAGCCTTTTCACGCAATTGCGCTCCGGATTGTTCCACCAGCCGCTCGGTAAGAGCTTGGGCCTGCGTCTGGCCGCGTTTTTCATACCATTCCGCGGACTTAAACATCTCTTCCATAGTGTGATGTTTGAGGTCGATGGCTTTATTTTCCAACTCTTCGAGATTCCGTGTGCTGATTGCCTGGGCTGACTCATTTAATATCTGCTCAACGCTGCCGAGATTTTCGCGGAAGCGCGCCATGGAATCCGCAAACGCCTCATCGGCTGAATTACGAATGCGGTCCTGCTGCATGGTCATGGCCGCGTCAAGCAGGGAGCGTCCGCCTGCCAGGCGGTGAACGGCTTCTTCCGCTTTGGTGACATGCGGCTGGACAAGGGATTGGATCTGGGAGTCAAAGTTTTCCAAGGCTTTGCTGTTTGCGGATTCGAAGCTGTGGCGAATGCGAGTGTGAATCTCTTCAAACAAGCTGTCCGATTGGCGGTGCAGTTCATTGCGGTGCAAGCTCAACACATCGTCCAGTTGGGATTGAAAACCGCTCAACGCCTGTTGCTGCACAGTTTCCGTGCGGTCCGCATAGTGCTCTAATTTCTCCGTTGCCTCATTGGCTCGGTCCAAGGACTCTCCCAATTTCCTGGCTCGCGCTTCGATCATTTCGAGTTGCGCTGTTCCCTTCTTCTCGACCTCCTCGAGGACTTCAGAGCGAAGATTCTTTGCTTTTTCCAAGAAGCGCTGGGATGCCTTTTCTTGAGCGGCTTGAATCGCTTCCTCGAGCGTGCTGGCCCAGCGAGCCTGCGCTGCCTCCACTTCACGCGTCATTTGCTGGTGCAAGGAAGTTTGGGCTTCGGCGAGTGAGTTGTTCGCGCGTTGAAGCGTTTCAGTGAGTCCGCCGGTTAGAGTTTCAAAATGCTGTGCCGCAGTTTCTTCGCGCTGCCGGAGTTGCTCCTCCGCCCTCTGTGCTACTTCTTGAATGCCGGCTACAACCTGGCTTTCAACGACCTCCGCTTGAGTGCGTAGCTTATCTGCCGTTTCATCTGCTTGCGTACAGAGGGTCTGGAGAGTGTCGTGTGCGGTGGAGAGCTGTTTTTCATGTTGCTCGCGTTGCAAGGCGCCTTCGCGGGCCAGTTGGGCGGTCAGTTCATGGGTCATCTGCTCGAGTTGTGGAGCGAGCCATCGGGGCAATTCATTCTTGAGAGATTCTGCCGCAGATGCTTGTGCCTCGTGGGCACGGGTTGAAGATTCCTGCTGAATGGTATCGATGGCGTGAGCCGTTTCGCGGGCGACTTCTTCGCGGAACGCGGCGTACCTCTGTTCGTACTGCTCGGAGGCAATCCGCCGTTCCGCAGCCACTGATTGCGTCGCTGTTTCATGTACAAGCGCTTGAATCTGCTGTTTTGCTTCAGCCAACAAGCGGGCAACCTGCCTTGCCAATTGCAAGGACGCGTCCGTGGTGCTCGTCGGAGCAGGGAAGACCCGCAAATTGTCGGGAACTCCACCATTCTGATCCGCGTCCGGCAAAGGCGCATGGGCTTCGCCCGTGAATGTGGCGGGAATGGTCGGAGGCAATTCCGGAAGAACGCCTCCAGTTGCAGCCGCAGTAGCATCTTCGGGGAGAGTGAACCAATCTTCCGGAGGAAAGGCGATGCCCCAGGCATTTCCTGGTGTTTCTAACTCCAGTGCCACTTGAAAGAGCTGGCGCACCGTTCGCGGCCGTTGGATCCAGGCAACCTTGCCGCGGACGCGGCGCGGAGAATGGCCCGGTTCCGGAGAAGGAACTTCCAGATTAACCCACATATTTTTCAGCACGTAATGCTTGGATTGGTAGCGGCAGCCGTGGCAGTTAATGATCAGAGTTGAGGTGCGTTCGGTGAATGGACGGCCCAAGGCGTCCACGCCGGTGACGTTCAATGGAACAGCCTGCACGATTCTTGTGCTCCGGCGTTTTCTTAATTCCGTGCTGGCGTTCAACGCGCCTTCCGTCATCGGCGAACTCGATTCATCGGCAACTTCCGGCCCCTGTTCATCGTTCTGCATCGTCAAGGTAACCTGTCCCCGGTTCGTTTACTTCTGTACATCCGGCTTATCGGCTGGAGCACTTTGGGAAGTCGCTGGCGGTCGCGCGACGAGGACTGTGGTCCACAATTCTTTCAGCACCCAGATCGGCCCAACCAACAAATAGACGGGGCCCTGAAAAAAAGCGGGATTGTTCCCTTCGATTCGATGTCCCACGAGCAACAAAATCCAGCCACCCGCAAAGCATGCCAGGCCCCATTGCCAGTGCATCAGCACCAATAGGACAATTCCAGCGAAAATGAGCGGAATACCGATAGCGTGCAACAGTTTGTTCCAAATCGAACTGTGTTCATGGTCGTACTGCGCCATGTAGTGCGCCAACCCGGGCATAGCGCACCTCCTACTCTGGTTCTCGATGAACCCACCGTGGGAATAGGACTGTATCCTGAATTCCGCAGCTTGCCTAGAGGTAGAAAAGCACTGTACTTCCTAGTTTCCTAGTACCATTAGTTTTCAACGAGTTTTCGCTGCCACGGCGTCACTGCCTAAGCCGGGATCAGTCACTCCAATAAAATCTTCTTATAACTCACGCCGCCCTTCCATGGCCTTCAGCATGGTGACTTCATCGGCATATTCCAAATCCGCACCCACCGGGATTCCCACGCCTATACGCGTCACCCGAACGCCAAGTGGCTTCAACAATTTTGAAAGGTATACCGCGGTGGCTTCGCCTTCGGCAGTGGGATTTGTGGCGATGATGATTTCTTCTACCGTTCCGCCTTTGAGGCGCTCGATGAGGGATTTAATGTTCAATTGATCTGGGCCTCGACCCTGTAGCGGAGATAGGGAACCTCCCATGACGTGATACATGCCGTCGTAGGTGCGAGTTTTTTCAACCGCCATAATATTGTGCGGTTCCTCTACAACGCAAATGGTGCGTTTGTTGCGGTTCGGTCCAACGCAGTACAAACAAGGGTCCGTATCGGTAATGTTGTGGCAGGTGGCGCAGGTGCGAATTTTTTCCTTCGCGTCGCGAATGGCTTCGGCCAAAGCCAGTGCGTCTTCCAGTGGAACCCGCAGAATGTGAAACGCCAGACGTTGGGCGGTCTTCTGCCCAATTCCCGGGAGATGTTTCAGCTCTTCAATGAGTCGTTCGACAGGTGCGGCAAAGTCAGGCATAGCAGATGTGTAGCATATCGGCGCATCTCTGCGCAAACGCGCTTCAAAACGAGGCCTTTTTCGTTAGAGATTCAGGGAACGGAGATAGGAAGATGAACCTGAATGGTTGTGCCGACGGACCTTTTCGATTCGATCGAGATCGTGCCTGCGTTCACACATGCTGACAAGACCGAGGCCAAGGCCCACAAGTCCTTCCGGCCTACGGCCTCCAGGACTTGTGGAACGAACAGCAAGAACCAAAAACAAGATCCAACCCAAATACCATGTGCCTGCAAATCACCCTTGGAGAAAATCATGGAACCGGACATTTCTATCGAGCGGAAAACCGGACATTTCTACTTTGCGTTGACAGACCGAGGCCAAGGCCAATGCTTTTCTGCGCTGCCTCCAGTTCAAAGCCACTTCCCTGATCCCTAATCCTTAGGAAAATTTCTCTCGGGTCCCCTGTTAATTCTGCATCCACTACACTTGATCCACTGTGCCTCGCCGTGTTGCGCAAGCATTCCTGAAAGATGCGGAACAAACATAGTGAAATACCTCGATCCAGATGCCGTGGCACTCCGTGCAGCTTCTGGAAGTGATCACAAGACCGTCATAGCTACGGGAGAGACACGTACGATTTGACGGCTACGCTCTTCACTGTCGCCGGGTAATGCTTCTATGTGGTTCAACACGCTGATTTTTTCGGGCACGAAAAACTCCGCCTCGCGAGGATAAATTACTTTTCTGAGCGGAAAAGTCCACCTCGACACAAACACTTATATACGTCATGCGTTGCCACTGCCGGATTTCGAGAATCCTGCGGCACCATACGATGCAGGCGGAAACTCTTAGGGCGGGACAATTCTTCGGAAACTTGCAAATCGCTAAGGCGTAATCAGAACAAACCGGGAATCTTCATTCCCACCATCCCTGGCATACCGCCAGCCAGGCTTTTCATTTGATTCGCGAGCTCTTCGTCGACGCGTCGGCCCGCTTCATTTATGGCCGCACGTAATAAGTCCTGGAGCATTTCTTGATCTTTGCTGGCAAACACATCTTTTTCGATACGCACATCCACGACTTGTTTCTGGCCGTTCATTTTTACGATGACCATGCCGCCGCCGGCTGAGGCTTCCACCGCAACGGAATTTACCTGCTGCTGCAGATCTTCCTGAACCTGCCGTAAGCGCGAGAGCATTTGTTGGAGTGCGTTGACTTCCATGTTCATTAGCCCCACCTTTCAGTGTGACCTTTTCGTTTCTGTTACTCTTGCTGCCGCCGCACTTCGGAAATTTTTCCACCGAACCGTTGCAGCATCGACTTCACTACCGGATCCTTTTCAAGCTTTGTCCGCAAATCTTCTTTGCTCGATTCGGCGGGCGATAAATTTGTATCGCCGGCCGCACTTGAATCGAGTCTAGCACAGACGCGCACCGGACGCCCTAGTACCTTGCTCGCGGTGATACGAATCTTTTCCAAAGTTTCGCGAACTTCGATCAACCCCGCGAAGGCCCTCTTGTCGCAGGGAAAATAAATTCGCAATTCCATACCGTCGAGTTCCCAACGAGAAGCGTATTCGAGAAATTCACCGATAAATTTTTGCTGTGTTTGGATCGTTGATTTTATCTCCCCAACCTCCGTGAGGCTGATCCCTTCTGCGAGAACGTCCATTCGCGATTCGGGCGCGAGCGACGAGGAGCGAGAGGCGGGGGTTGTCAAACTGTCCCTGGGATTTTGCGCTGGCGCTGCGGCTGCAGCTGATCCGCCACTAATGCCCCCAATTGAGAATGTATTTGACGTAGGCATAGGCGCTGCTTTTTGTTCGGACTGCGGTTTTGCCGCTTCTGCAATGTACGCGCCAGGATTTACTCCGGCCATCCGGGTTTCTTGAGTACTCGTTGGATATGGAGGCGCCGAATTAACTTTAGATGCTCTGCCTGCCGCCAGCGCAGAAGTCGCCGCCGTTGCCGAGCGGGAAGGGAATGGTGCAGAGGTGGCGGCTGTTTTTGCGACCAAACCTGAACCGCTACCTGCTCCCCCACCACGCAGCTCCGCCAATAATTCTTCCAACGGCGCCAACCGTGCGGCATTTACCATCCGCAACAATCCCATCTCCAGATGCACGCGCGGATCGGGCTTGCGGCGCAAGTCGTCGTCGGTGTTCAGCAAAATCTGGAAATATCGAGTGAGATCTTCCTCGCTGAATAATGCCGCGGCTCTTGCCAAGCCCGGGCGCTGATCGGGGGTAGCAGCGATCAAATCGGAGTCTACGCCACAAACACGTGCGATCAGCAGGTTGCGCATGTGGCGGATCGCTTCACGGCAGAAGTGCTGGAGGTTGCGGCCTTCTTTTTGAAAACGATGAACTAGACCAAGGGCGCGATCGGCAGAATGCTCGGCGACGGCCTCAACTAGTTCCTGCAGGGCGTCTTCGGGAACGACTCCCAGTAATTCGCGAACGGCATTGTCGGTGATGTCGTCGCCGCAGTAAGCGCGAGCTTGTTCGAGTAGAGAGAGCGCGTCTCGCACGCTACCTTCGGCCATGCGGGCGATTACCGATAGCGCGCCGTCTTCAATTGTTAGAGTTTCTTTTTGTGCGATGTACTTCAAGCGTTCGCTAATTTCATTGAAGGTGAGTGCCCGGAAATGGAAGTGTTGCGAACGCGACCGAATCGTATCGACAAGATTTTCAGGCTCGGTGGTCGCCATCACGAAGATCACGCGATCTGGAGGCTCCTCGAGCGTTTTCAGAAGCGCGTTAGAGGCTTCACCGGTGAGCATGTGAGCTTCGTCGAGGATGACGACCTTGGCGCGGGCGGCTGCAGGTGCGTACCGGACCATCTCGCGCAGCTCGCGAATCTGGTCGATGCCGCGATTGGAGGCCGCATCAATTTCGATGACGTCGAGAGATGTGCCTGCCGCAATTTCTTTGCAGGCATCGCATTCGCCGCAGGGTTCGGGCGTTGGTCCATTCACACAGTTCAGGGCCTTTGCGAGAATTCGCGCGGCGGTAGTTTTCCCTACACCACGAGCGCCGGAAAAAATGTAGGAATGGGCGACGCGACTATTCTTGATGGCGTTTGAAAGTGTGTCGGTGACGTGTTGTTGTCCAACGAGATCAGAAAAAGTTTGCGGGCGCCATTTGCGGGCGATTACTTGGTAAGCCATAGATGACTTGCATTTTCGGCGTGTGGAAGGGAAAAGTCAAAAGATGATTGTGGAGAGAGAGGGTGTTCTGAGGAGTCATGAAATTGAGAGTCACCTGGGTTGTAAAGTTGAAGAGATTGCCTCGGCTAAACCCACCAAGCACATTAGAAGAAAACAGAATCTCCAGGTTGGGCATGGATGAATGAGAAGAAAAACGTTAAGAACTCACGACCGAAGACTCATTACTCTAAAAACGAGGAACTTCGGAGACTCCGCGGCACACTTGGCTTACCCGGTACCGTTGCTCCCTTCCGGGCCTGGCGGGGTTCGCGGGACCTCGTTGCACAAAGTCCGAAGTTCCACGTTGCTGCAGTCAGCCCAATTCGTGACTGCCTTAAGAATGTTAGCACAGATCAAACTGAACAGTTTTCCGGAATCAGGTCTAAGTTCGAGTTTTTAGAGCCGGCCATATTTCGTTACTGCCTAGAGCGTTAAAGCGCGTACTATTTCTACCGTAAGGTGTGTCTCAACTCCCGCGCTCAGATACATTCATCGTCTTTCATTCGGAGGCATTGTGCCGAAAACTCGCAGGGAATTTCTGGGTCAAGCGTCGTTGACGTTGCTAACGGCCAGAGTTGTGCCGGAGGTGCGCGCGCAGAATCCAACCGAACAAGTACCTGGGGAGCCGTCCGCGTTCGGAACCGCGCCGCCCGTTGGGCCTTTAGTTTCTCCTGAAACGTTTGCGCAAGCGGAAAAGCTTGTGCGGATTGCGATGACTGCGGCGGAGCGCAAGCAGGCTGCGGGTACGTGGGCCAGCGACATGGCGCCGATATACGAACGGCGAACAGGGCCGCGCAAAATTGCGCTGCCTCCGAACCTTGCGCCGTACTCGAGGTGGGATCCGGTGCTGCCAGGAGAATTTGGGGGACCACAGAGCAATCGATTTATTCCCGGCAGGATTGATCCGAGTCCTTTACCCCCGGCAGATGAAGACATTGCATTTGCGACGGTCACCCAATTGTCAGCATGGATTCACTCGCGGCAACTCACCTCGGAACGGCTGACGCGCATTTATCTGGAACGCTTAAAGCGATTTAATTCGAAGCTGCGCTGTGTGATCACGCTTACTGAGGAACATGCGCTGGTGCAAGCGAAGCAAGCCGATGCGGAAATGACTGCGGGCAAGTTTCGGGGCCTGCTGCACGGGATTCCGTGGGGCGCAAAAGATCTTCTCGATACTGCGAATATTCCCACGACGTATGGGGCGGAGCCGTTTCGCCATCGTATTCCAACAGGAGACGCAGAAGTAGTGCATCGGTTGAATGCAGCGGGAGCAGTTCTGGTTGCGAAGTTAAGCCTCGGCGCATTGGCGCTCAATGATATCTGGTTCGGCGGTCAGACGATGAACCCATGGCTACTGGAAGAAGGCTCTTCCGGTTCAAGCGCTGGGCCCGGCGCGGCGACGGCTGCGGGCTTGGTGGGGTTCGCGATTGGCAGCGAGACAGGAGGAAGCATTGTCAGCCCCAGCATGCGATGCGGAGTGACCGGATTGCGCCCAACGTTTGGCCGGGTGCCACGCACCGGTGCGATGACGCTTTGCTGGTCGCTCGACAAGCTTGGCCCGATGGCGCGTTCGGTCGAGGATACTATCACCGTTCTCGAGGCGATTTCTGGTCCGGATAATATCGACATTTCGTGTGTGCCAAGCAAGCTCGATTTTGATGCCGCGGCTCCGATCCGTGGATTGCGATTGGGATATTTTCCAGATTGGATGAAGCAGAATCCGGCGACAGACGTCGATCGCGCGGCCCTTACGGCTGTGAGCACGATCGGCCTCACGCCAGTCGAGTTGTCTCTGCCTGATTGGCCTTACGATTCGCTCAATCTCATACTTTTTGCGGAAGGTGCCGCGGCGTTTGAAGAATTGACACTTACCCACGGCGTCGACCAGTTGAGAATTCAGACGCATGACGCGTGGCCGAATCTGTTCCGGCAAGCCCGATTTCTCTCTGCAGTGGATTTTGTTCAGGCCGATAGGCTGCGGCGCAAAGTAGCGGAGCAGATGGCGCGCATTTTTTCGCAAGTGGAGCTGTTGCTCGTTCCTTCGTTGCGCGACGAGATGCTGACGATCACTAACTTTACCGGGCATCCTTCGCTCACGCTGCGAGCAGGATTTGTCGAGGTTTCTCAAGCACGGACAGATTGGGCCCCCGATCCCAGCCGGCCATTGCCTAAGTTTTCTTCGCCGCAGAGGGTGCCGTATGGGGTCACCTTGATTGGTCGGCTATTCGATGAAGGGACAATCGCGCGGGTTGGGATGGCGTTGGAGCGCGAGTTCCATGTGGCGGATCAAAGGCCTACGGGGTTTTAGGTTGGGGCGCACTCAGGGCCGCTACGAGACACCTCAGGCTAGGTAACGCTTTTCGCAACACCGCAGAAATTTTCATAGCTAGGAGTTTTTTCATCCGTTAGGCTGGTGACAGGTTGGTTCACCTCCCCAACCTGCCTCGTCCTGCTCACCGCAGAGGATGAGGTCCGCGCGCCAGCGCATTGCCCGCACTGCGGGTCCCCACGTTACGGGGAAGACTAAGCCTGCACGGTCCGTGCAGTTGGAGGATTTACATGAAAGTACTTTCGTCTCTTGTTGTTACTGTTGCGCTGGTGTGCAGTTTGAACCCCCCGATCTATGCTGCTCCGACAAACCAAGTTATGCAAGGCACGCAGATTCGACTCACCTTGTTGAACGGGGTCAGTACTGCGGTTGCCCGCGAAGGTGATCCGATCGTTGCGGTCGTCGGGCAACCGGTTTTCCTGGGCAACCTGCTGCTGATCCCCGCCGGAACGCGCGTAAATGGCGTCATCGGAACGATCCAGAAGGCGAGAAACTTCTCGCTATTCAAAGGGCAGGCATACATGAATATTTCCTTCAAGACGATGGAAATCGATAGCCGCCTGATTCCTGTACAGATGAGCATCATCGGGCTCGCGCAACCGATGGTGGGCGATGAAACCAAGAAGCGCAAGGACATCAAGATCACTGAAGGAGAAGTTCTGCAGGAAAAGCACGACTTCAAGGGCGATGCAATCGGCATGGCGATCGGCGGCGGCGGCGGTTCGATGGTCGGACTGATTTTCAGCAACGCGCTGCGTGGATTCGGAATTGGTATGGCTGCTGGCGCGATTTATGTTGTGGCTCGCAAGGGCAACGAGCTGGAAATGCCGGCGCAGACCGGAATGTTGGTTCGCCTGGATAATCCGGTCACGCTGCCTGCTATTTCGGCAAGCAATAGCAACGGGCCGAACAACGCGAGTTACGTTCCCAGTCAGTCGAATCAGTAGGTTCTGAGCAGATTTTTCTTCCGCGTTCATAAAAAGTGGCTGGTCTTCGGATCGGCCATTTTTTTCGCTATGAAGAAGGGGATTAACGCGGATATCCACGGAGGTTGCCGCGGAAAACAGGTGCGGAGGCCAGGAGCTGTTCGGGCCAATCGGCAATTCAACAGACTGGAAGGTCTTGCAAGCCTTACGCACGTCTGTTCACTTAGTTGCAACCACCAATCTGAGGCGACCCGAAATGTATGCATGACAGGGCTTGCAATCTTCATGAAATCCCCTTTCTGCATCGGCGCCCAGAGGCTGCACCAGAACGGGAAAGCGTCTGTGGAAATCCTCACAATTGCTTATCCTCTCTCCGCTTCCTTGTCCGCACGAGGCCTCGCTATTTCCTCTATCTCTTTTTTGCATCGGAAGTATCTGTTTTTCCTCACGCGCAAAATCCTCTTTCTCATTGACGCTCGGAATCTTCACGCGTTAACGTACTTCCACAGGCCACCTCCCGTGGCCGTTGCGAGATGAATATAATGCTTACATTCGTCGCTCCATTTCAAGGAGATCCATGTCGACTGAACTTCGTAATTTTCTAGCTCTTACCTATGACGAACTCGAAAGTTTGAATCTGGAAGCAAAGGAACATCGCAAAAGCCACACTCCGATCCACAAAGTTCAAGATCAGCGCCTCAAATACCTCACTGATGAAAAGCGAATCAAAGCAGTGACGGTTCTCTTCAGCGATCTCGAGGGCCGCCTGCATATGCTGGATTACGACAAGAAATTTTTGGTGAAGAACTGGGACAATCTGACATTTGATGGCTCCTCAATTCGCGGATTCACTGCCCAGCGCGAAAGCGATCTTCGTCTGGCGATGGATTGGGGTTCATTTTATTGGGCCCCGTCCGACATTTTCGGAAGCGGTAAGGTTCTGGTGTTCGGCGAAGTCATCGATAAAGACGGCTCGCCGTATAGCGCCGACATTCGCGGGGTTCTGAAGGGCTACGCGGATGATCTATACAAGAAAGAGAAGTATACGCTCAATGCGGCAAACGAAATTGAAGGTTTCCTGTTCCAGGGTACGGATGCGGAGCGGCGTTACAACGAATCCGGAAAGTTCGAATACGTAAATACTGGAGGCTACTACCATTCACTGCCTGGGGATCCGCTGCGCACATTCATCGACACGACGGCGGAAGTACAGCGTGCAATGGGCTTCCAGAATGAGAAGGACCACCCGGAAGTCGCGCCTTCGCAATTCGAAATCAACTACAGCTATGGTGAAGTGGTTGCAGCCGCGGACCAGATTCAACTCTATAAATTGATTTGTCGTCAGGTTGCGAACAAGCTTGGTTTTACGGCGTCTTTCCTGCCGAAACCGGTTGTGGGCGTGAACGGCAGCGGTATGCATACCAACGTTTCCATCAGTAAAGATGGCAGGAATCTTTTCTGGGATCCGAAGGGTGAAGAAATGCTCAGCAAAGTCGGCTGGTCGTTCGTTGATAAAATTCTCACTCACGGCAATGACATTTGCCTGCTACTGAATCCGAGCGTGAATGCGTATCGTCGGCTCGATCCGCACTTCGAAGCGCCGAACCAGCTTAAAGCTTCGGCAGTCGATCGCGGTTCGATGATCCGCATCCCCATCGGCAACGAGAAGAGCATGCGAGTCGAGGTTCGCTCCGTCGCGCCAGACGCAAACCCCTATCTCGTGTTGTACTCCATCTTCAAGACTGGACTGGATGGCGATACATCCAAAATCAAGAACCTTCGTCAAGCCGAGCGTTACCTGCCGGACAATATTTACACCGCACTGGAAAATTTCCAGAAAGCTGATTGGACGACCAAGCTGCTTGGTGCTGATGTCAAAGCTCGCTATGCGGATTTGAAGCAGGCATCGGCCGACCGTTGCGCGCGCGCTCTGGGTACATTCGTGAAACCTGCCGAGGTACAATACCACCACGAAGTTTACAACCAGTTCCTTTGGAACAAGTTCTAGGTTCCCGTGGCACGGGCCTTGGCCGTGAACGTTCGCAAAGCAATTCAGAAGTAGATGCCCCATTCTCAAAATTTGAGGATGGGGTGTGGCAACTAAGAGGTGGTCCCTTCTGCTCGTATCCGTATCTACCCTTAATTGGACTGCGCTTGTATCATGTGGCCGATGAGCATTGCCAATCACTCGAGGCGTAATTTTCTAAAGGCTGCAGGAACGGTGGCGGGGGCGGGTTTAGTTCATCCTCCGTTCAGAACGTTTTGGGCCGATCAACCGGCCGATTACACCTTACACATCGCTGCCACTCCGATCGAGATTGCTCCGAATCACATTCTTTCGACCATCACCTATAACGGCCAATTTCCTGGGCCTTTGCTGAGGTTAAAGGAAGGACAACAGATCACCGTCGACGTGCACAACCACACCGACACCCCTGAGCAATTGCACTGGCACGGACAGTTTGTTGGAGACGATGTCGATGGCGCGGCCGAAGAAGGCACGCCATATATTCCTGCGCATGGCTTGCGGCGACTCTCGTTCACTCCTCGTCCAGCGGGATTTCGTTTTTATCATACCCATAATTTCGCAGGTGCCGATCTGTCTGCTGGGCAATACAGCGGCCAAGTCGGTCTCGTTTATATCGAGTCAAAACACGAGCCAGGGTATTACGATCAAGAAGTGTTTCTAGTGCTGAAGGAATTTGAGCCGTCGCTCAGCCGCGGTGGAGACATGGAGATGGATTTCCTCGCACCGGTCGGGCGCAATAAGCAACTGGAAAGTACCGGCGAATCGACAATGAAGGCTTCGCTCAGGAAGGGAATGCAACATGGCTATGAAGTCGGCTATCAGTATTTCACAATCAATGGCCGAATGCTTGGGTATGGCGAGCCGGTTCGCGTGAAATCCGGTGAGCGCGTTATGTTCCATGTCTTAAATGGCAGCGCGACTGAATTTCGTAGCCTTGCGCTTCCTGGACACAATTTCAAAGTTGTTGCGCTGGATGGAAATCCGATACCTACGCCAACCGATGTTCCGGTGTTGTGGATAGGGACCGCAGAGCGAGTTTCGGCCATCGTCGAAATGAAAAATCCAGGTGTATGGATTCTTGGCGATTTGGCCGACGACGATCGTTCTCACGGCATGGGCATCGTAGTGGAATATGCGGGACATTCTGGCAAGCCGCAGTGGGGGAAGCCGAAGCCTTTCCATTGGGATTACACGCAGTTTGGTCACCGCACGAGTCCCGATGCAAACTTCGATGAGCAATTTGACCTAATGTTCGCCAAAGATAATGCCGCGGACAACGGATTCAATCGATGGACGATCAATGGTGTGGCGTTTTCCATAGAGAACCCCACACCGGTGTTTCACCTACATCAGGGTAGGCGCTACCGTCTCCGTATGCGCAATGCCAGTGACGATATTCATCCCATTCATCTGCATCGCCACAGCTTCGCGCTTGTCAGCATCGCAGGCAGACCGACTGGCGGTGTGCAGAAGGATGTCGTGATGGTCGGTGGATACCAGGAAATGATTGTGGACTTTATTGCGGATAATCCGGGGCTGACCTTGTTCCACTGTCACCAACAATTACACATGGATTTTGGATTTATGGCGCTGTTCGACTACCGATAATTGACGTGCATGGGTGAGCGAATCGCCGTCGCTTCCAAAGTAATTTGGCTTATACGAATTCTCGTTGGTTGTGTATTTGTTTCGAGAAGGCGTCCAGCGAATTTTGTTCCCCCAATCGCCGGCCGTAGGCGGTTTCGCAAGAACCGGCATTCCCTGGCCAGACACGCCAACATGCCTGTCCACGGGCGTTTGATTTCAAGAGCGCTCCCATGAAAGCAGCCAATCTTTTCGTGGCACAATTCACGGGATGAAGCACCCGCGGTCACGCATTTCAGACGGATCTTACTTTTTGGCCCGAGCAAGAATTTGGGGTTTGGAAGTTGATTTGATTGCGGTTGTTGTCTTTTGTGCTGCGAAAGCGTCTGCCTACATCTTTGCTGGCAGGGTCATGCCCAGTGCCGTTAGGATCTTCGTCTGGTTGGCACTCGGCTGCGGCAGTTTCGTCACGGTCGTTTTTTCATCGATCTTGTACTGCAACAGACACAGGGTGCCGAGCGAGGTCAGCGCATCGCGCAGCGTGATGGCGTGCGGGTTGCTATCCGTCGTTCCGAAATGCTCTCGCAGTCGCCGCTCCATTTCACGACTCAGTTTTAATGCCAGCATGCAGCAAAACACGTGGCCTCGCGTACGACTTTCCTTGCGCACGAATAACGGCCGTACTTCCAATAGCCCGGTCTTCATCGCGCGAAAATCACGCTCCACCTTCTGCAAACTGACGTAGCTGTCGTGCACCTCTTGTGTGTTCATGCTCTGTGGCAAC
>DATFZN010000011.1:0-4520 GCA_035314425.1 Candidatus Acidiferrum sp.
CGTTGAAGCTCGTCTGGGTGTTTTGACCAATCTCACGGCTAGCGAAACGCCTGGCGCAGATTTATTGACGCAACGGCGCCCAGTGATGAAACCAATCAGCAGGAGAAGACCCAATTAGCTCTCAGAAAAAATCTACCTCAGCCGAAAAACCACAAACGATGCTACCGACGAGCCCGCGTAGCGGGTGTGATCGGTCTCGCAGCGAGTCTGGACGATCCACTCAATCACCGAGCGATCGGGAATTTGTCTATTATTTTGCAGGAGCTTGAGCCAATAAACGCCACGCGTACACAGCAACTTCGAGGCAGCCGAGCTTTACGTCGTTACATCTCACAAGACCGTGATGCTAATCGTCATCTGCTTATCAATCGCCTCGAGCGTGACTTCACCGTCGCGCGGATTCGGATCGCAAGATGAAGCCGTCCCTGCGCTATGATGCGTAACACTCAATATGAAAATACTTCGAGCGAAAATAGAAGAAAATAGAAGGGAACAGCTTTCATCCGAGGCCGACACAGACCGGAACACTTGGCCTATAAAAGGCAAATTTTACGAGGAGGTTTCCTACTCGGAAACCGGACATCTCGACTTCCGGGCCTTGAAATGAAGCGGAAATATCAAAATTGCTATGATGCACCTCAGGGTGCGAAGTCTCGCCTGAGCCTTCTCAGACAGGTTCTTAGAAACAGTTCCTCCTTATGAAGACTACGGATGCCGACCTCGTCCAGCGGCTTGGCCGCTCGAACCTATATACCGATTTCAAACAAGCCTTCGGTGCCAGCACGGGCTTACCCATGGCGCTGCGCCCCCTGGCGTTTTGGCAGCTGGCGCACAGTAGCTGGCCCCATGAGAACCCCTTCTGGGCCGTGATTGCCCAGACCAACCGTGGCTGCGCGGCCTGCTTTCGCACGCATGGTCTTATGGCAATCGAAAAACTCTTTCTGGGATTGCTCGCGATATCGGTTTGTGGCTCGCAAGTGTCAGAAGCTCAAACACTCGTGACTCGGGTTTACAATGGAAAAGAATTCGAAGGCTATTCTTTAGATCCGCCGTTCTGGACTTATCACTCGAAAGGATATCGGCATTCCAAAAGCGCCCATTGGGTCTACCGTAGCCATCGTTACGTGTTTATCGATATCAGGATGAATTTCACGGATTTGAGATAGCCGATACCGCGCGAGACACCTCAAAAGCGGAGATAGACGGGTAGCCTTCGAGTCGTGATCATCGCGGTTGGATGGCATTTCTTGGGCGTGATGTTTGCTTTCACGCGATCAAAGCCGATAATTTTGCTATTTGAATTGCACGGGATTTATGAGCAAGCGTGGCGCTACCGGGAAGCGATCGGCGGAAGCGAGTTTGGGTTTCGAGGCGTTTTCCTTTGGGTCGATCCGCATTAATGGAAAGACCTATGAGTACGACGTCGTGATCGATCGCGGCCACGTCAGCAAGCGGAATAAGCAACCGTCCAAAAAGTTCCGCTCCGCCTTTGGACACACACCGCTCTCAATCGAGGAAGACATACCCTGGAAGTGCCGCCGGCTGGTCGTCGGTATCGGTACCGGAGACTTGCCGATTATGGACGAGGTGAAGCACGAAGCCGCTCGCCGCGAAATCGAATTGGTCATATTACCGACGGCCGATGCGATCAAGACGCTGCAGGAGAATCCTGCCGAGACCAACGCGATCCTACACGTTACATGCTAGAAGTCCCAGTTTCTAGCAGCGCTGATAAATCACTAGCCCAGCTAAGCTATGCGCCACTCCGCGAATGCCTGGTTCTTACCTAGATCTGGGTCGATGATTATTTCTGGATGGCCCGCGCCCTAAAGCTTGACGATCACCAGGTCTCGATTTTTTGGCGTGTAATTACCACGCGGTGTTTGTGAGACAGCCCAAGTCGAGAAATTCTCGGGCGAAAATTTCTGTCCTGAAGCCTAACGAGCGGATCAGCCTCCGCGTGGAGGTGCGCATGCACGCCCAAAAAGTTCCGTTTTGTGCAGGGACTCCAACAACTCTGGACACCCGCGGAGTATGAAACACGCGACGCTCCAGAGAGATTTCCGGCAGCGCCGTAGACTGGCCTGAACTACTTCACGCACTTCGCGAAATAGCGGCCGTGCTCTGTCCTCCTGAGAAGCATTGTCGCTCACTATTCCTTCTTCGGGCATAAGTGTGGCGAATATCTTCAGCTTGATCACGCGTACCGCTTACCAAGCGAGAGCTCGAGAGCCGAATGAAACAAACCGATCTGCAGTGGCAGTGGAACGAGGTCATTCGCGGGCTGGATGCTTTGCAGCAGGTCGAAGCAAATTTCCAGGGCAGACGTTTTCTATTCCGCAATCAACTTACTCCACCTGTTCCGCAAAGCGGTCTGCGCCACGGAAGTAGCAATGCCGCCTACATTGCGCGAGCTCCAGCGATAGCGTCCAGGCGGAAAATTTAGTGCCAAAACACTATTGGCATTACGTAAATGCTTCAGCGCCAACAACCTAACTTTTCGAACTGTCGAGATGGGTGAGAGTTTTCTCAGTTTGCTAGTCGAACAGAAGCGGTTCCGGGTCAAAAAGCAAACGCATGCCACCGAACTTGATGTAGTCAAGGTCAGCCGCCGTGATCGCGCCCGCCCCAAAACCGGTCAGGCCCTGAACGGCGGCACCGATAACCGCATCAGCCCGGTCAGGGGAAGACAGGCCGCGGGCGCGCATCGATTCCTTGGGCTCTAATTGAATCCTGGCTTTGGCGTCGTACTGCAGCCTCCGGCTTGAGAGCTGTTTCAATAGCTCGCCATCGAGTTTCGGCCGAGTGAAACTCCAACTCCGCCTTCTGAATCCGATCGCAACGACAAATCATGAATCGCTATTCGGCCCTTCGCGACTGGGTACCCCTTAGCCACCCAATCCGTTCCGAAGTTAGCGGCGATGTAAAGCGCTTTTACGCGGGTGAAGCCTAGAGAGCTCAACTGCTGATATGCGGGGCGAATATTGGGACATTTGTTCCAGGGGCAGCACCCACAATAGATGACGAGAAAGCGACTGCGCTCTAAGCCCATTACGCGCTCTCGGAGTGTCTGAAGTCCTGAATCCTGTCCTCCGCGTCGAGCAAGAAATCCACGAGCAGCGATGCACCGCCGCCCACGTCAATGATGCCTTCTTGTTTGCCTGCTCCGCTTGTCTCGATGAGCTGGAGCGAGCGCGCAGGGCGAGATTGATACCAACTCACATCATCGTGCGCCTTAGTCTGATAGACATGGTTCCAATGTTCTTTGAGATTCATGGGTTGTTGCATTGAAGGGGGTTCACGAGGTGTCAACACAACGGAATTCCTAAAAGCGTTTCCTTACGGTTATGAACAAGCTCTTTCCAGAATCGAAATTGCCTCAACGACCATTGAGCGTTTATCCTCAGGAATAGCAGCGAGAATTCGAGCGAACTTCTCTTGGCGCGCCCGGGCAAGCTCAGTAGCTGTTTCTCGCCCCTGTCTCGTTAGCCGAATCAAGACTGCCCGGCCATCGTGGCGATCAGAATTGCGCTGAATCCAGCCATGCGCTTCCATTTGTCGGACCAAGCGGCTGACGGTGCTCTTTTCTAGTTGCAGTCGGGCGGCTAATTCTCCCTGGCGCATAGGCCCGAAAGCCGCCAAGTCCATCAGGGCATGAGCCTCAGCCACAGCGACCGGTTGGCCGCAAGGCGTTTGATCAGGCTTATGCAATCCAAAGGATCGAACAAAGGCCACGACGGACTCGATCAATTTCTTGGCATTGACTTCGTATCCAGTCTGCATGAATATAGTTGTATTGTACAACTAAATGCGCTCTATGCTATGAAAGTTTTTCACCTTTTTTTCCTCTATGTATTTGGCGCCTCGTGTTTGAGCACAATTGCCCAGCAACCTTCCCCAGACCCGGAAGACCATTTTGCGGGTGTAAATGCCCGTGGCGATCAGGGTATGGGTTTTAACCACGAAAAGACAACCCACCACTTCCATCTCCTGGCTGACGGCGGTGCGATCGAGATAGAATCTAACGGGCCCAGCGACGCAGTTAGCCAGGAGGCCATTCGTCAACATTTGACAATGATCGCGGTAAAGTTCTCCCAAGGCGATTTTGCCATTCCGATGTTTATCCACGCAACGGTGCCACCAGGTGTAGAGACCATGAAGCAGTTGAAAAGTAAGATCACCTATGAGGCCGAAAATACCGAGCGTGGCGCGCAATTGCGAATGACCACTCACGATGCCGAGGCGCTTACTGCTATCCACAGTTTTCTCCGCTTCCAGATTCAGGATCATCAGACGGGAGACTCCCTCGAAGTGCAAAAATAGGAAAAAACTTCAATAACATGAGGCTGGTTTTCGCCAAATACTGATTAGCCTCAGCTAAATTATTTGGCGTGCTGTTACTCGGAACTTAGGGGCCTTTTTACCTGAACCAAGCGTTGATCGGTCAAGGGAATGTCACAATTACGTCATCTGCAAATGAGCCTGCGGGAGCCGTGTATTTAGCCCCAAGTTGCTACACA
>DATFZN010000012.1:0-3638 GCA_035314425.1 Candidatus Acidiferrum sp.
AGCGTGGAAGGTTACACAACGCCGGGCGGTTACTCTTCCAAAGCGGTGAAGCCGATTGCGCTGCGCATGGTGATGGAGGTTGCGAGCATGGTGCGATCGGAGTTTCCGGATCGAACGATTTCGGCAATCGGCGGAATCGAAACTGGCGAGGACGCTGCGCAGTTCATTCTCCTTGGTGCTGACACGATTCAGGTCTGCACGGGAGTCATGAAACTCGGATACGAGTGTATCAAACCGATGCAAGAAGGGTTACTGGCGTTCATGGAAAAGCATCAGTTCGAGACTGTGCTGGATTTCAAAGGAAAATCTCTCGATTATTTCACCTCTCACGCAGATCTGGTTCGGCGGCAAGCGGAACGCAAAGCCGCCCAGAAAGCCGCGGCAGCCAAATTTGTCAGAAGCGATGCCGAGTGGAGCGGCGAGTCATTCGTGCAACAATCGGACTCGCTTTCCCGGCAATGAATTGACGCTATGTGCTTGCTGATCAAGGACGGAGTTTCGGGTTCCGAATTCGAGCGGCCCGCCCCCTAACCAGGAACTCGAAACCCGGAACCTAAAATCTATGGATGCTATCCCCGTATTAGACGCCTCCGCGCTAGATGCAGCGCGTGTCGGCTCGCTCTACAATAAAGATCTTGCGCCTGTTTCATGGGATCAAAGGAAGTGGGGGCTGGCCAGTTTCGCAGCCTTATGGATCTCGATGTCTGCATGTATCCCAACATACATGCTTGCATCCTCGCTGATTGGCGGCGGCATGAATTGGTGGGAAGCCATTCTGACCGTTTTTCTCGGCAACTTGATCGTTTTGATCCCCATGGTTCTGAACGCTCATGCCGGGACGAAATATGGAATCCCATTTCCGGTTTTGTGTCGCGCTTCGTTTGGGACAATGGGGGCCAATCTTCCCGCTTTACTGCGTGCGTTTGTCGCATGTGGCTGGTTCGGCATTCAGACCTGGATTGGCGGTAGCGCAATCTTTAAGATCCTCGGGATATTTTTTCCGGGGCTGGCCTCTCCAGAAATGAGCACCGTGCTCGGAATCACTTTGCCTCAGTTGGCGTGTTTTCTGTTCTTCTGGGCAATCAACATGTGGGTGGTCTACATGGGAATCGAATCGATCCGGTTCTTATTGAATATCAAAGCGCCATTGTTGATAGCACTGGGGCTACTGTTTCTTTGGTGGGCTTATCGCTCTGCCGGAGGATTCGGACCGATTCTTTCGCAGCCTTCCGCTTTCGATCCGGGTCAGGCGAAAGCGGGTCAGTTCTTTTCTTTTTTCTTTCCTGCGTTGACCGGAATGATTGGTTTTTGGGCAACCTTGTCGTTGAACATTCCTGATTTTTCCAGATATGCGCGCTCGCAACGAGATCAGATCATCGGCCAAGCGCTTGGGTTACCGCTTACCATGGCGCTCTACGCGTTCATCGGTGTCGCGGTGACATCTGCGACGACGATAATTTTCGGCCAGACAATCTGGGATCCGATCGAGGTGCTCGGCCGGTTCAAAAATCCTGTGGTGTTGATCGTGGCAATGCTCGCGTTATGTATCGCAACGCTTGCCACCAATATCGCCGCCAATGTCGTGAGTCCCGCCAATGATTTTTCGCAACTAGCGCCGAGAAAGATTTCGTTTCGCACTGGAGGGCTCATCACCGGCGTTATCGGTGTTCTAATCATGCCCTGGAAACTTGTCGCAGACCCTAGCGGATATATTTTCACCTGGCTGATTGGCTATAGCGCCTTACTCGGGCCGATCGGCGGGATCATGATTGCGGATTATTTCGTTGTTCGACGCCGGCAGCTGAACGTTGCAGCGCTTTACGATCCGGCGGGGGAATATCGGTATACAAACGGGATCAGTATCGCAGCTGTCGTGGCGTTTGTGCTGGCTGTTTTGCCAGCCTTGCCAGGCTTTCTTGTCACGATAAAGGCGATTGCTCCAACGTCTGTCCTCGGTCCGCTGGTCGGGCTGTACGACTATGCCTGGTTCCTCGGGTTTGGGCTTGCCTTCGTGATCTATCTCGTTTTGCGAAAGATCGCTCCGAACAGCTGATGGTTTCGCCGGGCCGAAAAAGCAGCTGTGCCGGGCGCTTCTCATCGGCAAACAGCTTTCTGCGCAAGACGGTATGCACAAGTTCAAGCTGCCTACAGGAAAAGTTACTCTACGTCTGCGAGGATTCTGCATGCCGGATAGCGCCCCACAAATCCGGTCGCCCGTTTCGGGCGTCCGGTTCCTCGGGATTACGGTTTTGCTGCCCGTTACGATCCGCCACTGTCGCGTTAACACGCTTGTTTATGACTCTGAATTCATCCCTGTCTCCGAAAGCCTCTAAGCAGACAAGCAAGTGAAGAAGAACTCAGCCTTCCTTCATTTCAACTGTGGGAAGCCTAGATCAACCTGGCTGGTGCTGGGGTCGGGCCAACGGCTGGTAACTACTTTGGCACGCGTGTAGAACTGAATACCCTCAGGCCCATACATGTGCAAATCACCGAAAAGCGATGCCTTCCAGCCGCCAAAACTGTAGTACGAAACGGGCACTGGAACCGGCACATTGATACCCACCATTCCTACTTCCACATCAAACTGAAATTGCCGGGCGGTACCACCGTCCCTGGTAAAAATAGCTGTTCCATTACCCATGGGGTGTGCGTTCACAAGGGCCAAGCCTTCGTCGTAGGTTTGAACTCGAACCACAGTGAGGACGGGACCGAAGATCTCATCGTCATAACAACGCATCCCCGGTTTCACGTTGTCGAGCAAGGACGTTCCGAGGAAAAACCCTGCGCTTTGTGACAAAGGATGGGCCGTGCCATCGACCACCACCTTGGCTCCTTCCTGGTTTGCATTGCGCACGTAGGAAGCAACGCGATCCCGATGCTCTCCTGTAATCAGGGGACCCATTTCATTCCCGTCTTCCGCACCGGGACCCACTCTAATTCGGGCCATGCGTTCCTTAATAGCACTCACGAGCGGATCTGCTATTCCGCCCACAGCGACGACGACCGAGATGGCCATGCAACGCTCACCGGCCGAACCGTACGCAGCGGAGACGGCTGCATCCGCTGCCATATCGATGTCGGCGTCCGGCAACACCAGCATGTGATTTTTGGCTCCGCCGAGCGCCTGCACCCGCTTTCCAAGTTGCGTTCCCGTCTGGTAAATCGCTTTGGCAACGGGCGTGGAACCAACAAAGCTGATGGCCTTCACATCCGGATGGCGCAACAGTCGATCGACGGCAACGCGATCCCCGTGCACCACATTGAAGACGCCGTCGGGCACGCCGGCCTGCCGGATGAGTTCAGCGAGCAACATGCTGGCAGACGGATCCTTCTCGGATGGCTTCAAGATAAATGCATTGCCGCAAGCGATGGCGTTCGCCAGCATCCACATCGGGACCATGGCTGGGAAATTGAACGGCGTAATGCCCACAACGACACCAAGCGGTTGGCGGGTTTGACAGACGTCCACGTTGCGGCTGATCTGCTCGCTGAAGCCTCCTTTCAGGAGATTGGCGATTCCGCAGGCGAATTCGATGTTCTCAAGCCCGCGCGACACTTCGCCGAGAGCGTCCGGAATTGTTTTGCCATGCTCGCGCGTAAGAAGGTCAGCGAGATTCCTGCGATTGCGGTCAACCAAC
>DATFZN010000013.1:0-32153 GCA_035314425.1 Candidatus Acidiferrum sp.
AAAGGATCCGTTCGCGCGGCCTCTTCGAGCTTTTGGCTCTTGCGCGCAATCTCTCGGTTTAAATCGATGATTCGTCGGCCCACGCCGATACGCGCCAGCATCTCTCCCGGATCAAACGGCTTCGTCAAGTAGTCGTCGGCGCCTGCCGCGAGCCCCTTCACGACATTTCCTTTTTCTGTATTGCTGGTCATTAGGATCAGATAGGTATACGGCCGTGAATTATCGGCGCGAATCCGCTGACACAATTCCAATCCCGAAAAATCCGGCATCATCCAGTCGGTAATGACCATACAAGGGGAATGCTGCTGGTATAAATCAATCGCTTCCGCGCCGTTTCGCGCAAAGATCAGAGAATAGGATTCCGAGCGAAGCACCTGTTCGACTAGCTTCCGGTAGACCGGCGAGTCGTCAACGACAAGCACCTCATAGTTAGGAGTGGGAGAGCTCATCTCTGTGTAACGTCGCTGCTGGCCGTGACGACGACCTATGATTTGCGTGCTTCTCACGAATGTAGCAGAAACACATGAGATTGCTCCCTTTTTGGCGCGTTGCGCGCGTAAGAAGCAACTCATTCACTCTTGGATATCCCCAGAGGAGTTATGCCTTTTGCCCGTGGACCAAAAGCGCACCTTCTCTCTTGAAGGCCTTCCATTGTTCCCCGTCTCGGAACCACGTACCTGAATAGGTTGCTGGGGAGGGAGATGGGTCGCTGACACGTTCGTGCTGCACGCTGGCAAATCCCGCGTCACAAAACAGATTCGCCCAGTCGTCCGCACCGAGCAGATGGGTTTCAACTGCCAGCAACTTGCCCCACTGGTGGCAATGTGGATTGTCGCGATAATAGTTGATTACGATCCAGGCTTGCCCACCGGGCCGCAACACGCGGAACAACTCCCGCACGCCCGCAGCAGGATCGGGCCAATAATAGGCAGACTCCACCGAGATGGCATCATCGAAGAAATTTCCATCCCAGGGAATCTCCGCCACTTCGCCAGCCACGAATAGTACATTGTCAAAATCCTGGCTGCCGCGGCGCGCCAGGCGAATCATCTCATCGGAAATATCCATTCCAACGACACGGCCCTTTGGAGCCAATTTGGCCAATCGGCGCACCAGCCATCCCGACCCGCAGCCTACGTCTAGTACCGTATCGGCGGCCGCTACCTGCATCTTCTCAATGACCGGCAGGGTAATCGGCAGATGGTCGCGCTCCATGCCTTCGCCGCGGCCAGACTCCGCCCACTTGTCAAATTCTTCTCGTAAATTTTGTCGGTTGGGTCCGGTCATCTTCGTCTTGCGCCCATTCGCGCGATACATGGAGTGGGATGACAGAACGGGGTCAAACCGTCCGGCCACAAGCGGTGCAGAAATGCGCCTGCGGGTAAGCAAATGTCCCGCATTGGGTGCAGAAACGTCCTCCGACCGGCAAGGGCATCAATCTGACTGGGTGCAGCGACGGAGCAGAGCAAGCCCAGAGGAGGGCAATTATCCAGCCGATTAGAGTCCATCCAAAGAACAGATTTAGCAGGAAGATTCCTGTAGCGTCTTGTTTATCGCGCCCGATAATCGCTGGTAGGAAATAGAGTAAAATCATGCAAATCAGGGTAAGCACAGGGCACCCCTTTCGCGTCAAGCAAGGCGCGGCAGACTCGCCGCTTCTCTATCTTAATACGCAATTTCGAGAGAATAAGTTTCCTACAGACCTGCGCCCTGAACCTTGACCAATAGGTCGGCGAATTTCTGTTTGCGCTCTTCCTGGTCTTTGCCGCCCTCTTTTTCCGCAAGCTGAGTGATGTTCATTGAGCAAAACTTCGGTCCGCACATCGAGCAAAATTTTGCTTCTTTGTAAAAATCGTCCGGCAAATTCTCATCGTGCATGGCCTTGGCAGTCGGCGGATCAATCGACAGCTCAAATTGCTTGTTCCAGTCGAACAGAAACCGAGCATAGCTCAATGCGTCGTCACGATCGCGCGCTCCCGGCCGGTGCCGCGCCACGTCGGCCGCGTGTGCGGCAATCTTGTAGGCAATCACGCCTAGCTTCACGTCTTCCGGGTTTGGCAGGCCCAAATGTTCCTTCGGCGTAACGTAACACAGCATGGAGGCGCCGTACCAGCCAATCATCGCGGCGCCGATGGCGCTGGTAATGTGGTCGTAACCCGGAGCGATGTCGGTGACCAGCGGCCCCAGGGTGTAGAACGGAGCTTCATGGCACCATTCCATTTCCTTGTCGACTTGTTCCTTGATCTTATCCATCGGCACATGGCCCGGGCCTTCCACCATCACCTGTACATCCTGCTCCCAGGCCTTCCGTGTAAGTTCGCCGAGTACTTTCAACTCCGCGAACTGCGCTTCGTCACTGGCATCGGCCAGACAACCCGGGCGCATGCCATCGCCTAGCGAGAAGCTCACATCGTGTTTCTTGAAAATTTTCACGATGTCGTCGAACCGCTCATAGAGAAAATTCTGCTTCTTGTGATGCTCCATCCAGTGGGCCATCAACGAGCCGCCGCGCGATACGATTCCGGTGATGCGCTTGCGCACCATCGGCACATGTTCCCGCAGAACTCCCGCGTGGATCGTCATGTAATCGACGCCCTGCTCGGCTTGCTCTTCAATTACTTCGAGCATTAAGCTCATAGTCAAGTCTTCCGGCCGTCGCACGCGTGAGATCGCTTCATAAACCGGTACCGTACCAATCGGCACTGGCGAAGCATCGATGATCGCTTTGCGAATCTCTGGGATGTTTCCGCCAGTCGACAGATCCATTACGGTGTCCGCGCCGTAATGCACCCCGTGATGCAGTTTTTTCAACTCTTCGGCAATGTCAGAGTTCGTCGAAGAGTTCCCGATGTTTGCGTTGATCTTGCACTTGAAGGCTACCCCGATGCCCATCGGTTCCAGGTTGCGGTGATGAATATTTGCGGGAATAATCGCACGGCCACGAGCCACTTCACTCTGCACCAGTTCCGGCTGCAGCGTTTCGCGCTTGGCAACAAATTCCATCTCTTCGGTAATCACACCACACCGCGCCAGATGCATCTGCGACATGTTGCGGTTACCGTTCGCACCCGCCTGAGCCGCTTCTCTCATCTCAATCCAGCTATCGCGCACCGCCATGGGAACCTCCCTCTACCCGCGCCGTCACGATCGAGCTACACCCCGACAGTCGAGGCAGCGCCTTCTAGGAATCTTGAATTATGGCATCGTCGAGCACCAACAACAACCGCAAGCGATCTCGAGATCGATCGGCTGTTTGTCGGCCTGGGGGCCGGGCACTTACCCCGGCAAAACTCCTGACCGTGCGCGGCACTCCCCAGATTGTCGAAAGAGGTGTTTCCGTATCAGCCTGGCAACAAGTATTTGTACTGTACCTCGGTCAAAGGCACCACGGACAATCGCCCGATCTTCACTAGTGGCGAGTCCCTAAACAATTTGTTTTTCTTAATCTCCCCTAGCGTAACCGATTCCGCTAGCGCTTTCCCTGCCTTAATCTTCACGATTGGCCTCTTTGGGTCACTTGCACTTACGGAAACCACCGTGGCACTTCCCACCGCACTCTTCACATTCCCGGTTTCATAAATAATCAGGCGGTCGCCAGTCTGCATCTCTCGTAGATGCTTCACCGCAGTGGGATTCGTCACCCCATCCCACGTTGTCTCTTGGTCTTCGAGCAATTCTGCGAATGAATATTCTGTCGGCTCCGTCTTGAGCAAATAGGCTCCCGGCATGGTCCTCTCCTTCGTCGTCTCTCTCGGGCGCGCTGCGAGCCTTGATTATACGCCTCTAATCGCGAGCGAGACCCGCACTTTGGCATGGTACGCTCTCTTGGGGGATACACTTTGCCTGGGACTCTCGTAACGGGCGCCATCAAGGAACGCGAAGCGATTCCTAAGAGCGACAAATTCTACCCCGCTCTCAAGCGCTACTGGGGTTACGACGCCTTTCGCCCGAAGCAGGAAGAGATCGTTCGCTCGCTGTCCGCTGGTCAGGATGTCTGTGTGGTCATGCCCACAGGCGGCGGGAAATCTCTCTGTTATCAGTTGCCTGCCGTGCTCGATGAGCATCGAACCGCAGTCGTAATTTCGCCGTTGATCTCTCTCATGCAGGATCAGGTTGCCCAGCTCGGCCAGATGGGTATCCCGGCCGTCTTCCTCAATAGTGCAGTCGCCCAAGCGGACCGTCGACGGGTCAAGCAGAAGGCCATCCGCGGTGACTATCGCCTGATCTACGTCTCCCCAGAACGCGCGGTAATGGATGGCACAGCGGAATGGCTGAAGCAGGTCCCGCTCTCTTTTTTTGTGATCGATGAAGCGCACTGCATTTCCGAATGGGGCCATGATTTCAGGCCTGAATACCGCCAACTGAAGAAACTGCGCGAATTGTTTCCTGACCGGCCAATTGCCGCGTTCACCGCCAGCGCTACCCGACAGGTTCGCCACGACATCGTCGAGCAATTGAAGCTGCACAACGCGTTTAAATCTGTCACCAGTTTCTATCGCCAGAATTTGCGATACATCGTCAAAGAGTGCAACGGCAATCAGCAAGACGAATGGCTGCTCGGTGCGGTGAAAAATGCCCGCAGCGGCAATGTGATCGTCTATTCCCCTACCGTGGCGCGTGTCGGCGAAATCGTCGACATGCTGGCAGAGAACGGAATCGCCGCGGTCGGCTATCACGGGCAGATGGATAACCAGGCGCGACACGAGCATCAGGAAAAGTGGATGACCGAGGAAGTTCGCGTCCTGGTGGGCACGATTGCCTTCGGTCTGGGCATCAACAAGCCCAATGTGCGCGCCGTGGTTCGCCTTGGCTTGCCGGAAAGCATTGAACAGCTTTACCAGGAAACCGGACGTGCGGGTCGCGATGGCGTGCCCGCGGATTGCTATTTGTTGTGGCAGAAGAAAGATACCGGCTTGCGCGCCTACTTCATCGGCAAAATCGGCGATTTGAAAGAACGAGACCGCGCCTGGCAGCGTTATCGGCAAATGCAGAATTTTGTGGCCTCCCAATATTGCCGGCCGCGCCTGATCTGCGAGCACTTTGGCGAATCGGTGAAGTGGACAAAGTGCGGCCATTGTGACGCCTGCGCCGGAACGCCTGTGTGGATGGCCGGCCTGGGTCGTTCGCGAAGACGCAAAAAAGCGCGCGACCCTGCCCCGGGAAAGGTCGAGCGGCAGGCCGGCGGGTACACCCGTTTCCTCTCTCGCGAGGTAAACGGAGAATTGCTGGATTTCCTGCGCGAGTGGCGACGCAATAAAGCCAAGGAAAAAGGTTTGGCGGCCTTTCTGGTTTTGCATGACGCAACGCTTGAGGCCTTATGCAATGTTCAACCGCAAACACGAGAACAGCTTTTTGCTGTTTCTGGCATTGGTGAAAGCAAGGCGCAGCTCTATGGCCAGGAAATTCTGAACGCACTCGAGCGCTTCAAACAGGGGGAGCGCGCGAAAAACGACTGGCAAGCACAGGCAACAAGCCCAGCCCGCGAAACGCTGGAATTGCTCCTCGAGGGAAATACGTTCAAGGAAATCGCCGAGCGTCGCGGCAGAAAAGTAAGCACGGTCGTGGCGCTTATCTCCGGCCTGATCGAAAGTGGAGAGACGGAATTCAACCAAGCGTGGATAGAACCGGAACACTATGCTCTTATCCGCGAAACGTGTCTGCGCCTGGGGATGGACCTGCTGCGACCCATCAAGGATTCTCTGCCGGAGGAAATCAGTTACGACGCGGTTCGTCTAGTCGTCTCTGACCTTCGCCGCAAGGAGAGAGACGGCAAATCGGCCGGCCGAACGGCTAGCAAGCCCTTACTCTAGGGGCGCCTTGCCGTTAAAGCGAGCAGCTGCCCCGAGTTCTTCTTCGATGCGAAGGAGTTGATTGTATTTGGCGATGCGGTCGGTACGGGACGCGGAACCGGTCTTGATTTGGCCTGCGGCAGTGGCAACGGCGAGATCGGCGATAAACGTATCCTCCGACTCCCCGGAGCGATGGGAAATAACCGAGTTGTACCCGGCCTTACGAGCCAATTCAATCGCATCTATCGTCTCACTGACAGTGCCAATCTGGTTGAGCTTGATCAGAATCGCATTCGCGATTCCTTCGTTGATGCCCCTCGCCAGCCGTTCGGTATTGGTCACAAAAAGATCATCGCCGACCAGTTGAATCCTCTTTCTCCCTGTCTTGCTGCCAACGGTTTCTGTCAGAGACTTCCATCCGGCCCAATCATCTTCCGCCATTCCGTCTTCGAGTGAAACGATCGGGTATTTTTCGACCCAACTTGTCCAGTACGTTGCCATTTCAGAAGACGTATGAACCGATTTGTCGGATTTCTTGAAAACATACTTCCCGCTGGTCTTATCGAAAAATTCACTGGCGGCAGGATCGAGCGCGACCGAGACCTGTTCACCTGGTTTGTATCCGGCGGCGGCAATCGCTTCGAGCACAATTTGAATGGCTTCTTCATTGGATTTGCAACTGGGGGCGAACCCGCCTTCATCACCCACCGAAGTCGAGTATCCATGCTTTTTCAAGGCTGCTTTCAGTGCGTGAAATACTTCGACACCCCAACGAAGGGCCTCGCTGAAGCTCGACGCGCCAATCGGCATGGCCATAAATTCTTGGAAGTCGACAGAGCTGTCGGCGTGCGCGCCGCCATTCAGAATATTCATCATGGGAACAGGAAGAAGATTGGCGGAGGTGTCGGTGGAATAACGAGACAGGTATTTGTAGAGCGGCTGTTTGAGCGCGACAGCAGCGGCGCGGGCAGCGGCCATCGAAATGGCTAGGATCGCGTTCGCACCGAGGCGCGATTTTGTCGGCGTGCCATCAAGCGTGATCATTTTGTGATCGAGGCTGCGTTGGTCGGCAGCGTCGCTCCCCATCACCGCTTTCGCCAGTTCTTGGTTGACATTGGCGACAGCCTTCAAAACACCTTTGCCGAGATAGTTCGACTTGTCGCCGTCGCGAAGTTCAAGTGCTTCGTGTTCGCCGGTGGAAGCTCCCGAGGGAACGATGGCGCGGCCGAAAGCTCCAGATTCGAGGGTGAGTTCCGCTTCGACGGTCGGATTCCCACGCGAATCGAGAACCTGGCGGGCGTGAACGCGGGCAATTTTAGTGGACATAAATGTGATCGCTCCTCAGTAAATTAGCATTGTAGCAAAAGCCTGTGGAAGGCAGGGTGACGTGTGACACGGCTAAGCATTGGCGGACCAAGAGTAGGAATTGCGGCCGATAGCAACGACCCAGCACTTACGGCTCACTCGGACTCGGGTTCTTCGATGAGCGATTCCTGGCGAACGACTACCACAATTCCCGAACTGGTCACGTGGAACCGCCGGCGATCCGCTTCAAGGTCGTACCCAATTTCTGTGTTTTCCGGGAGACTGACGTGGCGATCGATAATGGCGCGGCGAACGCGTGAATGGCGGCCGACGTTTACGTGATTGTAGATGATGGATTCCGACATCTCCGAGTAGCTATTCACGCGCACATCATATCCGACCACGCAATTCTGTACTTTACCTCCCGACAGAATCGAGCCGCCACCGACAATCGAATCCAGGGCCACACCCATGCGATCGGGGTCGGCAAACACGAATTTTGCCGGGGGATATTGCTGCTGCCAGGTACGCAACGGCCAATTCTTGTCGTACAAGTTGAATACCGGCGATACCCCGACCAGATCCATGTTGGCTTCGTAGTATGCATCAATCGTCCCTACGTCCCGCCAGTACAGCGACTCCCGACTATTCTCATCAACGAAGTTGTACGCGTACACGCGATTTTTCGAGATGATGCGCGGCAGAATGTCCTTCCCAAAATCGTGTGAGGACTTGGGGTCCTCCGAATCGGCCAGGAGCATCGGAATGAGCAGCTGGGTATTAAATATGTAAACGCCCATCGACGCATTGCAATGGGAAGGCTTGACCGCGGATGGTCTGGGCTTGGCCGGTTTTTCCTCGAAGCCGATGATGCGCCATTGCGTATCCGTCTCAATCACGCCAAATTGCTTGGCCGCTCCCTCCGTGGGGATTTCCAGCGTAGCCACGGTAACATCGGCGCCCGATTCCACGTGTTGATCGAGCATTTTGGCGTAGTTCATTTTATAGATGTGGTCACCTGAAAGAATGAACACATACTTAGACCGCTCGCTGCCGATCGAATAGATATTTTGATACACGGCGTCGGCGGTACCTTGATACCACTGCTGAGAAACGCGCATCTGCGGCGGAAGGACCTCGATGAATTCACCGAGGCCCATAAGTGGAGACCAACCGGCGCGAGTGTGCCGACTGAGGCTCAGTGCTTTGTATTGGGTCAGCACGAAAACTCTGCGCAATCCGGAATTCACGCAGTTGGAAAGAGTGATGTCAATGATCCGATAGAGAGCACCGAACGGAACGGCGGGCTTGGCACGATCGCGCGTCAGCGGCCAGAGACGTTCCCCTTGACCACCGGCAAGCAGCACAGCGAGGGCTTCGCGCATATCGGGCATGAGGCCGACTCCCAGAGCAGGATTAAGAAGCACCCAAGTGTATCAGGACTGGCAATCGGTGGGCAGTCGGGAGGAAGCGGCAAGCACCTGTTAACTGCAGGGTAAACCGTGCAGAGCTGATACAGAGAGAGAAGCGAAAAGTAGCTTACCAACAAAGAGTTCTTGACTTGGGTAGGGTGAATTGACTACAAGAAGCCAGCAACCTCATGCGATAATAGCTCAGGGGTAGCGCCCGTGCTGCATTGAGGCTCTACAGTCATCCAATCCGAACCGGAACTGGGGTGAACTACATTGGCAGAAGTAGTGATTCAAGAGAGTGAGTCTCTTGAAAACGCACTCCGTCGCTTTAAGCGGAAAGTGCAGCAAGAAGACATCATCAAGGAAATCAAGAAGCACAGCTTCTACATGAAGCCGGGCGAGAAGCGCCGGGCTAAAGAAGCGCTTTCGCGGAAGCGACTGCGTAAGAAGCAGCGTCGCGAACAGGATTAGTCTCCTGCGCGTGATGATGCTCGGCGCCGCACTTCCGGGATCAGGCCCCTATCAGGCAGAGACGTTTGGGTAAAAGAAGTATAGTTCTTCAATCGCGAGCCCCATGGGATCCGCGTCCAGCTTTCCCTCGGCACGGGTCTCGATACATCCTAAGGCCCAAGGTAGAAGACCGCCCCTTCCCCCTGCCCGAGAGGGTTTTGCGGGGGAGCGCTCATGGAATTCCACGATAGGGTATTGAAGTGTTCGGAATGCGGTGCCGAGTTTGTTTTTACTGCTGGCGAGCAGATGTTTTTCGCCGACAAAGGCTTCAAGAACGAACCAAAGAGATGTAAAGGCTGCAAAGCCAAGCGCGCCGAAGGTGGTGGCGGCGGTAATGCCACCCAGATGCGGGCGGAAACCAAAACGACCTGCTCACAGTGTGGGAAGGAAACCACGGTTCCCTTTCGCCCAACGCAAGGCCGACCGGTATTTTGCCGGGAATGCTTCCAGGCGCGACGATCGATGGGGGCGGCATAAAGTAAACGAGACTTAGTCGTTCAGGCGTAAGCGACCAGGCGCGTTCTATCCCCGAACGCGCCTTTTTCTTTCTTCCCCAAATGCCAAATTTGTCAAGCCGGGCGCCGCTCACTGTCTTAGGGAAACCGAAGGCCAAGGCTCGTTCTCTCAAGCCCGCACAGTCCTTGTTCGACCGCTTCTCACAAATTCGCCGCCACCCAAGCGTCGAACTGCGCCAAAGCCTTTGGCATGTTTGCCCGCCCATAGCCGAACCGAATGTACCTGGGCTCGTCATACACAGTGCCAGGAAGCAGAAGCACGCCCGCTTGCCTAACGACTGTCTCGCAAAATTGGTAAACGTCTCGCTCCAGCTTGAAGTGGACGAATCCAATGGGGCTGCCATTTGGTCGAGTCCAAGAAAACAGACGGGACCTCCGCGCCAAGAACCCTGTGAGCAAAGTCAGATTGCCGAGCAGCAGTTGACGATTGCGCTCGACCAATTGTTGGCGATGCCGCAATGCGAGATCGCTTAGGAATTCACTGGGCGCACTACTGCAAATCGTGGTGTAGTACTTGAGCTCCGTGCATTTCCTTACGATTCCTCGATCGCGCGACGCCACCCAGCCCAAGCGCAGTCCGGGAAGGCCGTAGGCTTTGCTCATCGACCCGAGGCTAATCGCGCGGTCATAAAGATCACACGCTGCGGGAAGCCGCAGAGCCGGATCGTGCTCCAGTTCCCGATACACTTCATCACAAAAAACATAAATCCCTTCGGCGGCCGCCAGCTCCAACACTCGCCCGAAAACATCAACCGGCATGACTAATCCGGTGGGATTGTGCGGCGTGTTGATATAGATGACTCGTGTATTTGGCTGGAGCAAAGATTCCAGCACAGCCAGATCGTGCGCCCAATCATTTTCGGGCTTGCGCTTCCAAGCAGACACCGTTGCTCCTGTGCTTTTTACCAGAGTGAACGCGCTCTCGTAGCACGGCGTTTCCACAATCACATGATCGCCTGGCCCAACGAGTGCGTGATAAAAAAGGAAAATAGCTTCTTCCGCTGCCGCAACGACCAGGACATCTTCGGCACGAATATTTTTGTATAGTGATGCGATCGTTTCGCGAAGCCATGGCGCTCCGGGAGTTTCCGTGTAACCGCACCAGTGTTTCAAAAAAGCCTCCTGGGCCCCCTTTTCAAGGCTCAGAAGGTCCGCAATGGTCCGGGATTCGGCATCCGAGGAAGAAAGTAGATATTTCGCGGTAAATTCGTACTTGCCAAAATATTCTTCAATACGGAAAGGCGCGATTTGCATGGAGAAAAGAATGCCAAGTAAGCCACGGCGCGTCTAGAACCAAATTGAGCCAAAGAGTTGCACAGGGTTCACTCGCTATGAGGCAAACGGTAAAACGGAAAAACCAGTTTGCCCTCGAAAGCGCTGAGAGACACCACTCTCTTTGAAGCAAGGATCAGGAGGTATTTGGCAGGAAGTGCGGAACGTCCAAGGCAGCTATCCCGGTCCGGTTGCACGTGAGTTTTATGGGATGTGGGGGTATGATACTGGCTCCGTTGTGCTCAGTCTAGACCTGACCTTTCGGAGGGGCCGGTTATGGCTCACCGCTTCACCATCGGTGTCGAAGAAGAATTCCAGATCATCGATCCAGAAACCTTGGAACTGCGTTCGCACGTCATCCAATTGCTGAAGTCCGCTTCGCACGGCCTAGGCGACCAGGTAAAGCAGGAAATGCACCAATCTATCGTCGAGACTGGGACAAAGATCTGCGAAAACGTAAGTGAATTGCGCCTGGAAATGCACCATACCCGCGGCGAACTGGTAGCAGCGGCGGAACGCACAGGATTGCAAGTCGCGGCTGCAGGCACGCATCCGTTTTCCAGTTGGATCGATCAGGTCATCTCCCCTGGGGAGCGTTACCAGCACATCGTTGAAGAAATGGGCCAACTCGCTCGTTCTCTGCTGATCTTCGGCATGCACGTGCACATCGCCATGCCCGACAAACAGACCACCATCGACATGATGAACATGGTGCGCTACTTCCTCCCTCACCTGCTAGCGCTGTCGACCAGTTCACCGTTCTGGATGGGCCGGAACACCGGCTTAAAATCATTTCGCACCACGGTATTTCGCCGCTTTCCGAGGACGGGCATCCCGGAAACATTTGAATCCTGGAGCGCGTACGAAAATTTCGTGAATCTGCTGGTGAAACTGAACTGCATCGATACGGGCAAGAAGATTTGGTGGGACGTTCGGCCGCATCCCGCGTTCGGAACCCTGGAATTCCGGATGTTCGATGTGGCCACCAAAGTCGAAGAAGCAGTTGCACTGGCTGCCTTGACGCAGGCCATTGTCGTCAAGCTCCACAGGCTATACACAAAAAATATCAGTTGGCGGCTCTACCGGCGCGCCCTGATTGATGAGAACAAGTGGCGTGCGGCGCGTTACGGAATCGAAGGGAAATTCATCGACTTCGGAAAAGAAGCGGAAGTTCCGATGCACGAGTTAATTCCAGAATTGCTCGAGTTTGTCGATGACGTGCTCGATGAACTGGGGAGCCGCGGTGCGGTGGAATATATCCATACCATCCTCAATAACGGAACCAGCGCGGAACGGCAGTTGCGAGTGTACCAACAAACCGGCGATCTAAGGGATGTAGTGCGGCATCTGGTAACGGAAACGCGCGGCGGTGGGATGGACGGGAAATCGAACGCGGCGAATACCGTGAGTTAACCGTAGAGCTTCCGGAGGAGGAAGGACCATGGCAAAGGTAGGCCTTTTGTGCGGACGGGAGTTTAGTTTTCCTCCCGCGTTTATCGCGCGTGTGAATGAATTGGGCAAGAAGGACGGAGTGACTGCCGAGTTCGTCAAGCTGGGTGGCACGAAACTGAACGAACCCGCGGAATACCGAGTGATCGTCGATCGTATCTCGCACGAAGTGGAATACTACCGCGGCTATTTGAAGCACGCCGTTCTCGAGGGGACCTATGTGATCAATAATCCCTTCTGGTGGACAGCGGATGATAAATATTTCAATTATTCGGTCGCAGCAAAGTTGGGGATCGCCATTCCAAAAACGGTTCTTCTTCCGCAGAAAGGCTATCCTGCCGATGTGGACATCAACGCCGAATCGCTGCGCAACATGAACTATCCGATCGACTGGGACGGCCTACTCGACTATGTCGGCCGACCGGCGATTCTGAAGCCATTCTCGGGCGGTGGATGGAAGCATGTATATAAGGTTTCGAGCAAAGAAGAGTTGCTGGCCGCGTACGAAAAAACTTCGCCTTATTGCATGACCCTGCAAGAGTTTATCGATTTCACCGAATATGTGCGCTGCTTCACGTTCGGAAAAACAGATATTCTGCCCGTCAAATACGACCCCAAGCAACGGCGCTACCTGGTGGAGCACAATTTCCTCACACCGGAAGTTGGAGCACGGGTAGTGAAAGATGCGCAGACCATCAATCAGGCACTGGGGTATGAAATGAACACCATTGAATTCGCCATCAAAGATGGTGTCCCGTACGCGATTGATTTTCTCAATCCAGCGCCGGACTTCGAGCGAGATCGGATCACTGAATTTTATTTCGAGCATGTGGTCGACAAGATGTCACGCATGGCGATTGACCGCGCCCTAGGTGGAAACAGCAAAAATACCTGGCCTCGTTGGGAAGAAATGCTAGGCTTAGGCGTCTCTGCAGGATTTACTGGTGCCGCAGGCAAGGCCGCTGCCGCACCGGCTCCCGCAGGATCTCTGGCACGATGAAAAGCAAGAAATCGAAATCCCGGGGAGCGCACGACCCAGTGAAACAATGGGAGCGATCCTTGCGTTCCCTGCTGCAGGCTTCTCCGGGATTCCCGAAAACCTTCGTGGGCAAACTGCGCGGGGCAAGACTGACATTTGGCCGTCGAGTCCACTGCCCTTTTTTGCGGCCGTTTTTTCTCTCACCCGCAGATGAAGCGCGGGTGAAACGTGTTTCCGAAACGATCGCCCATGTAGCCGAGCGCGTTACCGCCATGGCGCTCCAGGACAAATCCTTATTTCGGCAGTTTCATTTGCGCCCCGAGGAAGAACGTTTGGCCCGAATGACGACAGGCTACGGTCCGGCCAGCACAACTTCGCGCTTGGACGCATTCTTGCTGCCGAATTCTTTGATGTTCACCGAATACAACGGGGAATCGCCTGCCGGCGCGGGATACTCGGAAACGCTTTCCGATATTTTCCGCAAGACCCCGATCATGCAAGAGTTTGAAAAGCATTTCGAAGTTCACAGTTATCCGCTGATCGCGAAACTTCTCGATGCCTTGGTGCAGACCTATGTGGATTGGGGCGGAACAACGCACAAGCCACAGATGGCCATTGTGGATTGGAAAGAAGTACCTACATGGAGTGAATTCGAGATTCTCAAAGTGCGTTTTGAAAAAATGGGAATTCCGGTGGTGTTAGCAACTCCACAAGAATTAGAGTTCGACGGCAAACGGCTGGCTGCCAAGGGAAAGAAGATCGATCTCTTATACCGGCGGGTCTTGATCAACGATATTATTGCCCGTCCAAAAGAATGCCAAGCGCTCGTCAAAGGATATGAGGCTGGCCAGACCTGTGTCGCCAATAACTTCCGTTGCAAGATTCCACATGTGAAAGCTTTTTTTGCCGTGCTCACGGACGGCAAAAATGCCCAGTTGTTCCGATCGGAAGAGCGGGAGATCATCGACCGTCACGTCCCCTGGACCCGCGTGGTGGAAGACGTGAAGTCTGATTACTATGGCGATCCGATCGAATTGCTGAAATACATCCGCAAACAACAGAAGAACCTGGTACTGAAACCCTCTGATGAGTATGGCGGTACCGGGGTAACGCTCGGTTGGAAAGCAAACAGCAAGGAGTGGGAAAGGGCGATTGAGCAGGCCTTGCCGGGTGGCAAACTGGCGGACGCCCATGGTTGCTGGATTGTGCAAGAAAAAATCCCTATGCGGCGTGAACCATTCCCCAGCATCGTCGTTGGCGGAAAGGTGGAATTTAATAAAATGCTAGTGGATTTTGCGCCCTATTTGTTTCGCGGAAAGCTCGCGGGCTTTTTGACTAGGCTCAGCACGACCGACCTGGCCAACGTGACCAGCGGGGGCGGCCAAATTCCTTCCTACCGCGTCGAGAGGAAGAAGCCGCCTAGGCGACCGATAAAAGCAAGATAAGAGTACCGCACTCGCTAAGGCGGCCCGCACATCAGGCCCACGCATAGGATGGAATCCTGTGTGTTGCTCAAACGGAAAACCAATCCGTGTAATCCTGCCCTACCAGGTTCCGATGCGCACCACCGCTTCGGTGGCGATTAGCAGGCCGTTTTGTGGATGTATCCCCGCAATATTGTCGATCCACGTGTGATTGTACTCAACATTCAGCACGCGCCATGCGAAGGGTCGAGTGAACACTATGTCCACCCCGCCACCGGCCGAGAGCATCGGGCCATTTACCGCCCATTCCGTCGACCAATCACTTCTCGTCGGGAAATGTCCGATCGTCCCGTTACCATCATTCCATTCTTTCTTCAGTTTTTCATGCAGTGCGGGGTCGTCAATTTCGTAGGTCACTTTCCTTCCGCCAAACTTCAATTGCGCGTAGGGCGAGAAGCGGTGAGCGGCCAGGGGCGTCCAGCGGAGACCCCCGGAATAGGAAAGCGAATCCGCGCTCATATTGAAGGCTGGCTGGTGCATGATCAGGCAGCCATTTACCTCTGTAACTACCTGGAAAGCAGGGCTAAGGCGAGCCGCACCGGTTCCACCACCGCCAATACAGCTACCACCCCCGAGAAACGTCTCGTAGTAGGGGAATGCCGTCAGTTCAACGGGCGCTTCCTTGGGATAAACATGTACGAAATCTACCCCCGCGGGTTTATACGCATTTTTTTGAAACTCGAACGGCTTTTCGCCAGTGCCGTTTTTAAAATCCTCTACCCATTCTTTGCGCATTTCGTAGTTTTCACCAAACAACCCGATTCGCGTGTACCGCGTCCAGGGAACTTTGAAGGCCATCATGTTTGCGAACGTGCGACCGGGGTTCAAGAAGCTGCGCGCCAGGATAATGATCGGACGATTCGTAGTGCGATTCTCGAGTCCCATGATCAGATAGCGATCGGCGGCATCTTCAGCGAGCATAGTGACAAAGCCAAGCGTCGGTGTATCCACCAGGGTGATAAATCCTGGCGAGGCATGCAACATCACGTTGCCAATCGACGCTTCACTGGCTGGGCCGATTTTCCATTGCGTATGCCATACCGCCGAATAGGCCATCGACCGCAATAAACTGACCCAGTACTCGCGACCATCACCCAGTTGAACTAACCGATAGGCAGGATCGTTTTGCCGCTCGATAAAACCAAAAATGGAGCCTTCAATGGGATGCCCCACGTAGGGGGCCATGAATCTGTCACTATCGCTCCAGCCACGCAATTCCGAGACCGAACGCATATAGTCCTTAAACCACGGACCATTCAGTGCATCTCTGGTGCCGGCTTCCGTGGTGATATCAAACGCGTGCATGATCCCGGTATAGAGCAACGACTCCATGATCGCGGGATACCAATGAAAGCGATTGGATGGAGGTGGAAAATCCTGCGGAGTGCTTTGGTCCTCCACACCCGCGGCCGAGGGGTTATCGGAACTCCGGGAGGAAGGGTTGGCGCTTGGAACGTCGAAAGAGAGTGGATCGTGAGAAATTTTGCTGGATGAGGACGAGAACCAAGCGTCATCGAAAGAACGTAATAGCTCAGACTGCCGGTAAAACTCGTCCGGAGGGCCAGCGTTAGACGCGACACGGACTTGCGCTCCAACCTTGCTCGCACAAACCAAAGTGACGAGCAGGAGGAAAACAGCGATCGTTTTCATTTGATAGGACATTTTGAGTCAGAACTTCCCCTGTGGAGCACAGCGGCTCAAAGTAACTTCGTGTTTGGGGGCGGTGGTTCCGGGGGCGTGTGAGCAGGTTAAACACCCATTCGAACCGTGAGAATTATAGCATCCACCCGAGTCCGATAATCCAGTGTAATTCGCATTTTCAAAATCATATTTTTGCTACGCTTCGGTACGCGGACGTACGGGTCAGGCCGGGGGCAAGGTAACCCCGGTTGCCCCGCTTTAGAAAAAAATTTGCGAGATCTGAATTGGCAGAAACACAAATTTTGTTAAAATGGAAGGATATGTTCTTTGGTTCCGCACCATCAGAGTTAATGCCTGGGGCAAAAAATGCCGTGGATGTGTGCTTAGGGGTAGCTCCGGGGGAGCATGTTGCCCTGATTGCAGACGAACTAAGCCGCAGCGTCGCTGCCAGCCTGGAGCTAGCGATTGCCGACCGTGGCGGGAAATCCATCGGTATGCTCTTGGAGGATTTGGGATCGCGCCCAATGGGCAAAGCTCCCGAGCTAGTCCTCGATGCGCTCGAAAAGGCAGATGTCGGTATTTTGTGCATGACTCCACAGCCAGGTGAACTCGGCGCACGCATGGCCATTGTGCGCGTTGTCGAGCGCCGGCAGATTCGCTATGCCCACATGGTGGGTGTTACCCCTGAAATTATGCAGCAAGGCATGCGCGCGGACTATCGTCTGGTCGATCAATTGAGCGATAAGCTTCGCGAACGCATGCTGAAAGCCAATTCCCTCACCGTAAAGACCGAGGCAGGTACTTCTTTTTCCGCGCACTTCGACCGCGGCTTGGATTGGGTAAAGACCAGTGGTCTCATCAGTCCGAGATACTGGTCGAATCTGCCTGCGGGGGAAGTATTTACCACACCCGCAACTGTAGATGGCACTTTTGTCTGCGACGCAACTGCGGGAGATTATTTTAACGGCAAGTATGGCGATTTGCAGGATACACCCTTGGTGCTAACCATTAAGGCCGGGCGCTTGGTTCGCGCAGAATGCGCGCGCAAAGATCTGGAAGCGGAGTTTTGGTCCTATTGCCACACCGATGAGAATAGCGATCGAGTCGGCGAACTCGCCTTTGGCACAAACCTGGGCTTGTCTCAGATGATCGGCATTCTGCTTCAGGATGAAAAGTTCCCAGGAGTCCATATCGCTTTTGGCGATCCCTACGGCAGCCAGACCCATGCCGACTGGAAATCGCGCACACACGTCGATGTCCTCACCCGCAGATGCGATGTCTGGATTGACAGGGACCAAGTGATCGAAAAGGGCCGCTACAAGCTCGAAGAACTGGACCTCACCTAATGCCTCGACTCTGCTGGACCTGGGTTTTCTTCCTCTTGGCCCAGGATCAATAAAGCTTCGAAACGTATTCCCGCATTTCGTTTTTCCAGTAGGGCCAATCATGGCCGCCTTGTGGTCCCCAGTTATCTACGGAGTGCTGTATACCCTTGCTCGAGAGTATTTCTGACAGCCGATAGGTTGGTCCGCTCTTCTCCCACTGACCGGTTCCAGTAATTAGATGGATATCGCACGAGGCTAGCTGCTGGTAGTACCAGGGATCAGAAAGGTTGGCCAGGTAATCCACGGGATTGTTGAAATAAAAGTTATCGTCATACATGCCATCCATAAAGCTGCGCAGATCGTAAACACCCGACATGGCGAAACAGCGCTTGAAAATATCGGGGTGCTTAAAGAGCGCATTGGCCGCGTGGTAGGCACCAAAGGAAGCTCCCATCGTGGTAATCCCCAGGCGCGACTGGCAATTGTCCCAAATGAAGGGCACGACTTCTTGTGTAAGATAGGAATCAAAGACCGACTGCACGTAGCTGCGATGAAATGGGTGCACCCCTTTGTCATAGAAGCTCAGTCCGTTGATCGAATTCACCGTATAAAACTTGATGCGCCCGGCATCGATGAACTCGCCGAGCGCTCCGATCATGCTTTGGCCTTCCAGTTCCCACTCGTCACCCGCACTGGTTGGGAAGCCCATCATGGGCGGTCCCCAATGGCCATAGACAACCACGCCAAGATCCAGCCCCAGCCGGTGAGAATACCAGCGATGATATTCACGTTTCATATTCTAGGAAACCCTTCTTTCTCTGAGGAGGTTGAGTATGCCAGTGGCAGCCCGCCTGGGCAAATGAAAAGCATGCTGGCGAATTGCGGCAATCCGTGTAGACTAGCCTCGCTCTCCTCATCCCATCATAGGGGCCACGCGCTCATGGCTACTGCGAACACCGCTCACAGGCCCTCACCGGCAAAGATCTTCGATACTCTAAATGCCTATCAGCAAACTGCCTCTCTCAAAGCCGCCATAGAACTCGATATTTTTACAGCCATTTCCGATGGTGCCCACGATCCCCAATCCATCGCCAAGCGTGTCAATGCTTCCGAAAAGGGTGTGCGGGTCTTGTGTGACTTCTTGGTGATTCATGGCTTCTTAGAGAAAGAGCAGGGGAAATATCAGTTGTCCCAGGAATCGGCAATTTTTCTGAGCAAGCACTCTCCCGCCTATCTTGGCACCATTATTGGTTTTCTATCCGCGGACTGGCACGCCAATCACTATTCAAAACTCACCGAGATCGTTAAACACGGTGGCGCGCCGGGCGGAGCTGGTGACAATACCAAGCCTAACGATGAAGCTTGGGTCCCCTTTGCACGCTCCATGGCGCCGATGATGGCGCCTTCGGCCAACTTTATGGCCGAACTCTTAGACGCAAAGTCGGGAAGGGTAACCAAGGTGCTCGATATCGCGGCAGGGCACGGCATGTTCGGGGTCATTTTTGCTACTCACAATCCGAATGCTCACATTACGGCTCTGGATTGGCCGGCGGTGCTCGAAGTAGCCAGAGAAAATGCCGAGAAGCATGGCGTTGGAGGTCGCTACTCCGTGCGGCCAGGGAGCGCTTTTGAAGCAGACTTTGGCACGGAATACGATTACGTATTTTTGACCAATATTTTTCACCACTTCGACAAGCCCACCTGCGAAAAGTTGATGGGCCGAGTACACGCTGCGCTGAAGCCCGGCGGGCAAGCGATCACTCTTGAATTTGTTCCGAATGAAGACCGAGTTTCGCCTCCAACGCCGGCCGCCTTCAGTCTAATCATGCTGGCGAGCACAGCCGCCGGTGACGCCTATACCTTCGCGGAATATCATTCGATGTTCCTAAACTCCGGCTTTGCCAAAACCACCAGTCATCCCGTTCCGGGAATGCCGCAAACGGTCCTCGTTTCCCTAAAGGCAGGGTAGTTTCGCCCCGCCGCAACATTGTTGCAACCATACGGATTGCAGGTAGGATAGATGTCTTGGGCCCTACGATTTCTCGCGGTTTTTCGTCTAAAGAGCGGCAGGTGCAACGATGGTTCAGATTGAAAATGTCAGCCGACGTGGATTCCTTAAGGGCGTGCTAGGCACCAGTGCATTTGTTTTGGGCGCGCGATTTCTGCCCGGAACTCTCTTGAACGCATCGGGGATCGGCACCATTGATGCGATGTCTGCTGCCGCTCTGCAGCCCAACGTTTATCTGGCCATTGCCGCCGACGGCACGATTTACATTGTGGCCGCACGCTCAGAAATGGGCAGCGGCAACCGCACCGGGCTGCCAATGATCGTGGCCGACGAGTTGGACGCCGACTGGAAGCGCGTTAGCGTGATCCAGGGAACGGGCAACGAAAAATATGGCGATCAGGACACCGACGGCTCGCACTCCGTAAAGAGTTTCTTCGATACCCTGCGGGAATCGGGCGCCAGTGCCCGCTTGATGTTGGTGCGCGCCGCCGCTAAAACCTGGAATGTACCGGAGAGCGAGTGCATCACCGAATCGAGCACCGTCGTTCACCAGCCCAGCGGAAAAAAACTGAGTTACGGAGAACTTGCGAGCTCGGCGGCCAAATTGCCAGTTCCTAGGAAAGAAGAACTCAAGCTCAAAGATCGCACCGACTGGAAATTCATTGGCAAACCCACACCAAGTTACGACCTGCGGAATATGACCATCGGCAAAGCGGTCTACGGCCAGGACGTGCGCATGGATGGAATGCTTTTCGCCTCCGTAGCTCATCCGCCTGTTTACGGTGGAGCAGTCAAGAGTGTCGACGATGCCGCCACTCTCAGAATTGGCGGGGTCAAGCAAACAATCACCATTGACCCCTGGAAACCTCCCGTAGGAATGCAGGCTCTCGGCGGAGTTGCCGTTGTGGCGGATAACACCTGGGCCGCGTTTCAAGGCAAAAAGAAACTCAAAGTGGAATGGACCAAGAGCGAGCACGGCGTGTGGAATTCCGACGCGTTCCGCAAAGACCTGGAAGCCACGGCCAAGAAGCCCTGCAAAGTTGTGCGCGAGCTCGGCGATGTGGATCTGGCATTCACCAAGGGTGGCAAAGTCGTAGAAGCGGAATATTACGCGCCGATGCTGGCTCACGCTTCTATGGAGCCCCCGGCAGCCCTGGCAAATTTTCAGGATGGAAAAGTGGTGATCTGGGCGCCGACGCAAAATCCGCAAGGGGCGCAGGAAGCCGTCGCTGCTGCCGTTGGAGTGAAAAAAGAAGACGTGACGGTCAATGTCACGCTGCTTGGTGGCGCATTCGGCCGCAAATCTTTCCCGGATTTTATCGTCGAAGCCTCGGTGCTCTCGAAAAAAACAGGCAAACCAGTAAAAGTGGTCTGGAGTCGCGAAGACGATATCAAGTTTGATTCGTTCCATTCGGTGGCCGCTATGTACTTCAAGGCGACTCTTGGCGCAAACGGAATGCCAACAGGATGGCTGCAGCGAAGCGTTTTTCCTCCGATCGCCTCAACCTTTGAGGCTACCGCACAGTATGCAGATGCAGGAGAAATTGGGCTCGGATTCAGCGATGTGCCCTTCGCGATTCCCAATCAACGAGCCGAGAACGGTCCGGCCCCCGCTCACACCCGCATCGGATGGCTCCGCTCTGTTGCCAATATTTATCACGCCTACGGAATTCACTCGTTTACGGGCGAATGCGCGCACGCCGCTGGTAAAGATCAAGTGGACTACCTGCTGGCGCTTTTGGGACCGGACCGGATCATTCCAAAGAGCGAACTCCCGAAGGACTACACAAATTACGACAGCGACTTGAGACAATATCCGCTCGACACTGCCCGATTTAAACGAGTCGTCCAGCTAGCCGCGGAGAAATCCGGCTGGGGCAAGAAGAAGCTGGGAGCTGGCTTCGGCATGGGAATCGCCGTGCACCGCAGTTTCTTAACCTACGTAGCAACGGTTGTTCAGGCCGAAGTAAAAGATGGCCAGGTCATCGTTCACCGCGTGGATACGGCACTTGACGCGGGAACCATCGTCAATCCCACAACCGTCCGGCAACAGTTTGAGGGTGCCGCCGTTATGGGGATAAGTATTGCTTTCTACGGTGAAATCACCGCCACCCATGGGGTGATTGACCAATCGAACTACGACACGTTCCGGGTGGCACGCATCCCTGTCGCTCCCAAGGAAACCAACATCCATATCGTTCAAACCGACGCGCCCCCCGCAGGAGTGGGCGAGCCCGGTCTTCCTCCCTTCGCTCCGGCTTTGTATAACGCCATCTTCCTAGCGACTGGCAAACGCTACCGCGAAATGCCGTTATCGAAAGTGGGCTTGGCGTAGGTTTCCTTGTAATTTGCATCGAGCGAACTTCCGGCGCCTACAGGGCTTCGGGGGCCTTCTGTTTTTGTGCGATACCATGTCTGGAGGATAACTTGAAGCGTCTTGTCGGGTTAGCTTGTTTTGTTCTTGCGGTCGTGGCCGTTCCCGTAGCCGCGCAACGTCGGCCCGTACTCCCAGGGATCGACGAGCCGCATCCTTATTACTATCGCGAACTCTATTTGCCACAGTTAACCAGCGGCCCCAGCAGTTTCGCCTGGGCTCCGGATTCAGAAGAATTGATTTACTCCATGGCCGGATCACTGTGGCGGCAAAAGCTGGACTCAAAGGTGGCCTCAGAGGTTACAGACGGAGCAGGGTATGACTATCAGCCAGATTGGTCTCCCGATGGAAAGGCGGTCGTCTACGTTTCCTACCAAAAAGACGCAATGGAGCTCTGGTATTTGGATTTGCCAACGGGAAAAACGCATGCATTGACAGCCGGGGGTGCAGTAAATGTTGAACCTCGCTGGTCACCTGATGGCCAAAAAATTCTTTGGGTTTCGACCGAATACAACAAGCACTTTCACATTTTCGTCGCCGATGTGATACACGGTGAATTGAAAAACAAATCTCGTCTCACCGGCGAAACAAAAAGCCCCCTGCCCCGTTATTACTACAGTCAATTCGACATCGAAATAAACCCGACTTGGACCCGCGATGGAAAAGAAATCCTGTTCGTCTCAAACAAAGGCCATATTTATGGCACAGGCGGTTTTTGGAGAATGAAAGCAGAGCCGGCCGCCGAGGCTCGCGAAATTCATTACGAAGAAACGAGTTGGAAGGCTCGGCCAGAATTTTCCCCCGACGGTTCGCGGATCGTTTACAGCTCCTACCTCGGGCGCCAGTGGCATAGCCTGTGGCTCGTGCCAGGCACGGGCGGGGACGCCTTCCCTATTTCCTATTCAGAATGGGATGAAAGCAATCCGCGATGGTCACCCGATGGCAAGAAAATAGCCGCGATCTCCAATCAGTCCGGCCGGACAGAACTCTTCTGGCAGGAGTTGCCCAGCGGACAGAGAAGCAACCTCACGATTGCGGAACGGGTTTATCTCCAGCCCCGATCGGAATTGACTCTGAACATCAACCGCGGGCCTTGGCTCATCGAGGCGTGCCGCGTATCGGTGACCGGCACAAACGGCCTATTTTACTCTCCGAGTGACGAAGCCATCTACGCGGACGATGGCTTTGATCGAAACGAGCGCCACTTCGAACGGCACTATTTTTACGCTTCTGGCGAAACCAGTGTCGCCGTGCCAGCGGGCAAGTATTTGGTGGAAGTTTCCAGGGGCTTTACCGAAAAACCGATCGAGAGAGAAGTGCAGGTTCGCGATTCGCAGACGGCCAAAATCGAAGTGACTCTCGAACGCATCGAGCTGCCTTCCTCTGACGGCCAGTGGGTCTCGGCGGATCTGCATGTCCACATGAATTATGGCGGAACGTATCGCGACTCCGTGACCGCCTTGCAACGACAAGCGGTCGGTGAAGGCTTGAATATCGTGAACGAGCTGATCGTCAATAAAGAGCAGCGGTTTCCGGACATAGCCTTCACCCCGCCTCTTCAGTTGAATGATCTGGGAGATTTCGAAGTCGAACTCGTCAAAGGCCAAGAATTTCATACCAGCTACTGGGGACACCGTGGAATCTTGGGCTTGCAGGATCATTTATTGCTTCCCGGCTATGCCGGGTATCCGGACACGGCAGCGTCGAGTCTCCTGCCCATGAATGCGGATGTGTACGACATGGCCAAGCGGCAGGGAGCGCTTGTCGGCGCGGTCCATCCATTTGATGAATTGCCCGATCCTCAGGCGAAGCCAGGCGAGCGAATTACCGATGAGCTACCAGTAGACGTTGCTCTCGGAAAACTCGATTACATGGAAATTGTGGGATTCAGCGATCATAAATCCACCGCCGCGGTTTGGTACAAACTCCTCAATTTGGGATTCCAGATTCCTGCCGGCGCTGGCACGGATGCCACAGCCGACTATGCTGCGCCGATTCGTGGGATGGTTGGACAGGATCGCGTCTACATCAACGTGCCAGGTTGGCCTTCACCGACAGCCACGTGGATGGATGGATTGAAAAATGGGAAGACCTTCGCGAGCAATGGCCCTCTTCTCGAATTCAAATTAGGCGGCCAAATGGTCGGCGGAGAACTCAAATTCGACGCCGCCCGGACCGAAGTTCCCTTCACCGCAACCCTCCGTTCCATTGTCCCAGTCGACCATTTCGAAATCGTTTGCAACGGGAAAATCGCGAAGGAATTGGGGCCAACTCTCGCGCGCGTCTCAGCCGACATAACCGGTACTATCCCCATCAACCAAAGCGGTTGGTGCGTTCTCCGGGCGTGGAGCGAAAAGGCCGTATACCCTGTCATGGACAACTACACCTATGCAACAACGAGTCCGGTCTATATACAAATTGCGGGCAAGCGCGCTTATTCCAAGGAAGATGCCCAATACTTTATCGCCTGGATCAACCGAACGATCGAGATTACCGACCAATATCCCGACTGGAATTCCGCCGAGGAGAAACAGTTGGTCATGAAGCGCCTTCGCAATTCCCGTGATGTCTACGAGCGATTGCAGTAATTTGGCACAGGCGCACGGTGTCGCGTGTCCTTGTGAAAGTGGTTCAGTTAGAGATAGAATCCGGCGAACTACAAAATTGGGTGCGGGTTGTGCGCCGTTCACCGCGGGCATATCTTCTGCGTTTTTCCTGTTAGAACACACCCACTCGATCCAGCTTCATTCCGGTCGAGTACTATGGAAATTGAGCCGTCATTGACGGACGGGGAGTGCACTGCGGATTCCTGATCTCAACAAGCGCAGGATCTTCACTGTAGGAGCAAGGATTGCACAAACGGAAATCCCTCTAAGGAAGGAGGGTACATGATTGTCGGTGTGCCCAGAGAAAATTATCCAGGGGAGCGGCGGGTAGCGCTGGTCCCGGCGGTGATTCCAAATTTAACCAAGGCAGGCCTGGAAGTTTTGGTGCAGTCTCTGGCCGGTCTACAAGCCGGATACCCTGACGCGGAATATACCGAGAAGGGCGCCAAACTAGCGGCAACGCGGGAGGAGGTATTCGCCACTGCCGATATTGTGGTCCAGTTTTTAGGGCACGGCGCCAATGATAAGACGGGCAAGGCCGATGTGCCTCTCTATCGCCCGGGCCAAGTGCTGGTTGGCTTTTTGCGGCCCTTGGGAACTGTGGAAACGATCGAGGACATTGCCAACCGTGGAGTTACTTCTTTCTCCGTCGAGTTGATGCCACGCATTACCCGCGCTCAGAGCATGGATGCACTTTCCGCCATGGCTACGATCTGCGGCTACAAAGCGGTGGTCCTTGCTGCAGATACGCTGCCACGAATGTTTCCTATGCTCACCACAGCAGCAGGAACAATCGCACCAGCAAAAGTACTTGTGATCGGCGCCGGGGTTGCCGGGCTGCAGGCTATCGCCACAGCCCGTCGCTTGGGCGCGGTAGCCTCCGCATATGACATGCGCCCGGCAGCAAAAGAACAGGTACAAAGCCTCGGCGGCCGTTTCGTGGAATTGCCAATCGAAGCGAAAGACGCCCAGGATGCCGGCGGCTACGCCAAGGCCCAGGACGAAGCATTTTATAAAAAGCAGCGTGAGTTGCTTGGCAGAGTGGTCGGCGAGAGCGACGTCGTCGTCACTGCTGCGGTGATTCCTGGCAAGCGCTCCCCTATTCTGATCACCAAAGAGATGGTCGAACGCATGGCACCCGGCTCGGTCATTGTGGATTTGGCGGCGGAGCGTGGCGGCAATTGCGAACTCACCAAGCCCGACCAGACCATCGTCATTCACGGCGTAACCATCATCGGCGAATACAACCTGGCCGAAACCGTTCCCTATCACGCCAGTCAGATGTATGCCAAGAATCTGACTGCTTTTCTTCTGAACCTCACCAAAGAGGGTAAAGTCCAACTGAACCTCAAAGATGAAATTATTCGCGAGACTCTACTTACCCATGGCGGTGAAATTGTGAATGCCAAAGTGCGTGAATTTTTCTCTTTGCCAGTTCTGGAAAGTATCCCAGCAGGAGGAGAAGCCCGATGAGCCTGGATTTCTTGACCGGTTTATACGTTTTTATGCTGGCGGCATTTATTGGGTTTGAAGTGATCCGGCGAGTCTCGCCGCTCCTACATACCCCGCTGATGTCGTTGACCAACGCTTTGGACGCCATCGCCGTAGTCGGCGCAATTATCCTTGCGGGGGAAGGCAAAAGTACCCTCGCAACAATTTTGGGGACCATCGCCATTGTCGCAGCCACAAGTAACATCGTCGGCGGCTTCCTGATCACCGACCGCATGTTGAAAATGTTTAAATCGAGCGGCCCGAGGAAATCGGAATGACCGTCTTCCTCGCAAGCGATACCCTCATTGAAACAACCTACCTGATTGCCACGGCGCTATTCATCCTGGCTCTCAAGTGGCTGAGCTCCCCGGCAACCGCGCGTCGCGGTGTGTGGGCCGGCGAAGCTGGCATGTTTCTGGCCGTCGTCGGAACTCTGCTGCACCACGGCCTGACCTACAAATGGGTGGCCGTCGGCCTGGTACTCGGAACGATCATCGGTGTGCCACTCGGCAAAGTGGCGATGACCGCCGTTCCGCAACGAACTGCATTGAGCCACGCCTTTGGGGCGCTTTGCGTCACCCTAGTCGGCACAGCGGAATTTTACCTGCGCGCCCCCGATGTGCCTCCGTTTCTAATGGGTGTGTTGTCGCTCGAAGTCATTTTGGGGGCACTAACGTTTACCGGAAGTTTGATGGCTGCGGGGAAACTGCAGGAAGTCCTGCCGCAGCGCCCGATCACCTATAAAGGTCAGAACTTTGTAAATTTGGGAATTTTGGCGGTTGCGATTGGAATTGCCGTTCTGTTGGTGCGGCATCCAGATAAAATGTACCTTTTCCCTCTGATGATCCTCATTCCTCTCCTGTTTGGGATCATGATGATCATCCCCATCGGTGGCGCCGATATGCCCACCGTCATCTCGCTCTTGAACTCTTACGCTGGATTATCGGCGGCGGCTATGGGATTCGTTCTGGGCAGCAAGTTACTGATCATCGCCGGCGCTCTTGACGGCGCCTCAGGCTTCATTCTTTCCGTGAACATGTCCAAAGCAATGAATCGCTCCTTCACCAACGTACTGTTCGGCGCGTTTGGACAAGAACAAGCGGTTGCAGCTGGCACCAAGGAAGCTCGCCCGGTGCGCAGCGCTTCTCCAGAAGAAGCGGCGGGAATTCTCTCTGCCGCAAGCCGAGTCGTAATCGTTCCTGGCTACGGAATGGCTGTGGCACAAGCGCAACACAAAGTCCGCGAACTCTACGACGCCTTAACCAAGCGCGGCGTAGACGTGCGCTTCGGCATTCACCCCGTTGCCGGACGCATGCCCGGACACATGAACGTGTTGTTGGCGGAAGCGGATATCCCCTACGACAAATTGCAGGAGATGGACGACATCAACGGTGAATTGCCGCAAACCGACGTAGCCCTGGTCATCGGAGCCAACGACGTCACCAATCCCGCCGCGCGCGAAGACGCGAGCAGTCCGATCTACGGCATGCCCATCCTCGATGTCGACAAAGCGCACACCGTGATGGTGATCAAGCGCAGTATGGCAGCCGGTTTTGCAGGAATTGATAATCCGCTCTACTACCTGGACAAGACTTTGATGCTTTTTGGCGACGCCAAGAATTTCGTCGGCGCGATCGTCCGGGAGATTTCCGGCGGAAATCACTAGTACAATCAACAATCGAGAAGACTAAGGCCGGTTGGGACTCTCAAGCGCCTTCCAAATCCCGATCCCCGTGGCCGTTCCCGCAAGGACCCCGGTTACCAGCAGAAAATGGCTCTGACCCGCCGCAATTGGTGCGTGGCCTTTTATCATCTCCACCGGCCCACAGGGTTTGTGCCCGTGATAGTTGTGATAGTCATTGTCTTCCGGCGAGACATATTGCCGGTAGCTCACCTCGTTTTCGGCGCGAACCTTATACGCTTTTCCTTCTTGCACAAAATGTGATTCCGACCCAGACTGCACGTTCACCTGTCCGCGCTGGCTGTACACCGTCACATTGCAGGGATCGTTGATCGACACGCGCCCGAGATCTGCAACGGATAGAGCTGGCGTAACCCTCACATCGTTCGCGACTACCACGATATTTTCATTGTTCCCCGGCGTCGTGTAGACTACCGATCCTTCATCGAGCTCGACAATTGCACCGTACGGCGTACGGTAAATGTGTGCACCGGAAGCAGCTTCTAAATTTAACGACAGCCCGCCTACCCGGACAAGCAACGACCCGCCGTTTTCCGTTGCAAGATAATCTCCAGAGTAGATCGTAGTTCCCTCGTTCGCCGTGGCCTTGTCTACCTGCGCGCTTTCGGCCTTAACTACGAGTCCCAGGGCTGTGCCCTTGCTCTGCTGCGCCGCAATAACGGATGCATTCGCGGCACTGAGCACCAGCAGCAGAACTGGAAGTATTCTTTTGAGTTTCATTTTTGTCGCTTTCCTTTCAAGTAGCGCCCCGCAAACTCAGAAACCGTTTCCCTTCATCTGGGGACTGGTTGACCGTTTGCTCGCCCAGAAATTTCCGGGCTCCCAGTCGTAAGGAAATGAAGTTTCATTGCGGGATCCCCAAACAGAATCCAGGTCCGGCGCACGTCATTGTCGGTCGTCACGGATTTTGCTTCTAGGATCAGTCGGCCAATCGGTTCGTTCGGATGCGCAGCGAGCCCTGCGAGAAACGCCTGATTCATGGACGACTGTGGCGGCTGCACGGTGAAACCCGACGACGCCCAGACCGCAACTCCTCCGCCATAGGGCGCCAAGAGCACAGAAGCAGCTAGGCTTTCTCCATAAACGTCCTGAAACAATCCGTTCAAGCAATCCATCATGATGTACACGGGCAATTTTTCGCCGTTTGTGAGCGCGTTCGCGTCATCGCTATTGAAAAAGTCGGTGAATGACCATTGCTGCTCCGCTCCGTGTCCCTGATAATCGACAATCAACGAGCCATTGTTGAGCGCACCCAGAATTTGTGCACGCACTGCCCCGGGGTCCTGCCCATCGGCTAGAATCTCGGATACTTTGAGGGTACTCGGCAGCACGGCCGCGGCCGAAACTACTGCCCCGGAAAAATTGGCAGTTACGTTTTGATCGCCGATCAGCAGTGCATGCTCGTTCCACGGCCCTGAATCCTTTCTTTGTTCGTAGTCCACAATTTTTGAGACAACCAGTTGCGTCTCGGCAACTGTCCGCACGGGAAAGCGGCCCGTTGGAATCGTTGCGTATCCTGTTCCTTGAAAATCCGTGAACCAGTCATCTGAGGAAGTCTTGAATGCAGCCGTCTCGATCATTCGCGTTGGCACGAAATCGAAATCGCCTAATCCTAAATAGTCCCGTGGATCGAACGAGGCACCACCGACCAACAAGATCGCTTGGGGTTTACGCTTCCAGCGTTTCGTGGCATCGTCGAGGAAGCTCTGTATCGCGAAGGGACTACGTTCTCCGTAATTGTACTGGTCATAAATTTCCTCTGTGGTTGCCAGTAAAACCCGATGGCCTTGTGATTCGCGAAGCTCGACGAGGGGAGCAAGTGCGGTTGCAAAGTCGGGATAGGAAATCATAACCACATCCGCACCGGCTCGCTGATCATCGAGAAAGGACGGTGCATTGTGTGTAAGCGCGACAGGTGCTGAAATCGCACTGCTCGCAAAAGCTATGAGCGTCCTTTCCGCGCTTCCTTCTCCGGGAACTACCAACTCGATTTCGTAGGCGCCGGAATTTAGAGAAACCTTCCCGCTTAGCTCAGCAATATTGAGCGGATCGGTGATGTCAAACACGCGAACTTGGGGGCTGCCAAATCCCGTGATATGCAGCTCTGTTCCCGGAGCTGCCGTCGCCTTCAGCCAGTCTCCATCCGCAGCGTATGTATGGGGATAGTGAAGCTTGATGGATTGAACGACGCTGACATCGTTGTCTCCCCCTAAGGACGTTAGCGTTACGGTGTTGCTGCCGTCGTGGATCAAGGAAGATGGCACATTGTAGGTTTGTTCATTCAGGATTTGGCCGGTGAAGTTCATCTCGCCGATCATCGAACCGTTCAATTCCACGTTTACGGTGTGCGGCTGTCCATCATTTGCACCCTGCAAAGTTAGCTCGAGCGTCACCGGCATGGCCGAGGAGGTATCGAAATGCGCCACCTCCAAGCCCTGATTCACGGGATCGGAAGTTACGATCGCGCCAAAAAAGTTATCGTTATTTGCACCGTTTAAAAGCGCAGCGAAGTAAGTAAAACGGTCTTCGCGAATAACCGTGAATGGAAAGCTGTTTGCCGATGGACTTCCCGAGGTCTCGGTTGACTCGGACACAACACGTTTGCCTGGATTATTTTCTCGAACCAACCAATAGATGCGGTTGGCGGAAAACGGCGTGTCGATGCCGGTCCCGTAAAATTCAATCGCATCGATCGGTCGAGCCGTGCCTCTTTCGCCAGGTAGGAGCAGCAGCGGTTGCTCGACCCCTTCCGCGAATAAATGCAGCGAACGTGGGTCCGCACTTCCATCAAATCCCGCGGCAGTCAAGTCAGCAAATGAAACGTGATACCAGCCTTCCCGGTCAACGGCAATCTTCACAGCATTCCGATTTGCAAGATTGCTGCGCGGTGTGTTTGGCGGAGCCACCGGCAGATGCGGCTGTGGTGTCACAAGCGGCCGGGATGGGCCTTGCTCTGCCGCGGCAGCGGCATGCAGGTCTCTCAATAACGGCGACGTTTGCACCTTGGCGCTTCGCCCGGCAATCGTAGCTGCAGCGTCCGGCGGAGCACTCCCCACGGGAACTGGCCCATGCATGGTGCGCGTTCCGTTAATGTCGAGATCTTCAATCCAGTATTGGGCTCCGGTAGCAGGCTTCGCATCGATCCAGCGATACACCTTTGCGGCATGTTGCGGCAACGACCCACGCAACAAGAGAGCCGATCCCGCGATAAGCGAAGGGGTAAGGCGCACCGGGCGACCATCGAGCTCACGATAAATGTGGAAGCCGAGATTCCGCGATTCTTCCTCTGTCCTCCACTCGAGCACGACCGAGCCATCGGATCGCGGATAGGCGCGAAATGCCGCGATGTCTACCGCCGTTGGCGACTGAATGGTCGAAGTGGCTGTAGAGGAATTGTTCGCCAGATTTGGATCGCTGGTGGTGGAACTGACGGTGGCGGTATTGGTCGTAAGCGACGAGGAACTGAATGTGTTGGCAGTCACGTTGATCGTGACGATCGCCGAACTGCCAACGCTAAGGCTGCCCAAAGTGCAGTTCACAGTCGTTGTCGCGGCTGTGTAGGTGCAAGTTCCCACTGAGGTCGCGGAAGAGGTATAGCTCACCTGCGAGGGGAGCACATCGTTGACCGTTACTCCCTTGGCCACGGCCGGTCCGCCATTCTTGACCGTGAGGGTATAGGCCAGATTCGTCCCCTGATCGACGGGTTCAGGAGCCGCGGTCTTTACAATGCTGACGTCGGCCTGGGAGGGACTGGCCACAATGACGCTGACCGTGGCCGAATTGTTCGCTGGATTCGGATCGCCAACTGTACTGGAAACGCTTGGCGTATCTGTAATCGTTGTGCCGGAAGGTGTGGCCGCGTTTACTTTCACAACTAATGGGAAGCTGGCAGTTCCATTGGGCAGAATCGTTTGCGCCGCATTGAGCGTGCAGGTAAATGTTCCTGTTCCTCCAACCGCAATCGTGGGAGTGCATGTCCAGGTGGCGGGAGGCGCGAAGGACACGAGCGTAGTGTTTGTCGGAATCGCGACCGTAAACGTTGCATTCGTTTCCGTGGCTGGCCCGTTGTTTGTGACCGTTTGCGTGTAGGTAATATTGTTGCCCTGAGAGGCGGGGCTCGGAGTTCCGCTGGCCGTAACCGCCAGATCGGCCTGGCCTGCCGTTGCCACAACGGTCGTCGCAGTGGCCGTGTTGTTAGAGGTATTCGGATCCGGCGTTACGGAACTAACGTTATCAGTCGCAGTGATCACCGTTCCCGAAGGTGTTGCGGCTGGAACTGTAAGTACTAACG
>DATFZN010000014.1:0-42800 GCA_035314425.1 Candidatus Acidiferrum sp.
ATTGCGCACCAAAACCTGCATGTGATGGCCGTAGTATCCAATTAAAATTGCCAGACCCAGAAGCATCCACATGGCGTAAGAGGAAAACACTCCGGTCTGCAACATGCGGACGGGAACGCTCAGCGAACGCGTGAATTTGGCGACAAAGTTGACGATGCCGTCGATAACCCACTTGTCCCACCACAAGGAAACACTGGAAAGAAAGCGCGTGAACCAGCCGGCGCCGTTGATCAGAACACCGTCGATGATCTTCGCGTCGAGTAGGCCGAGGGCGATACTGAGATCCTTCACGCGATTGACAAACAGCGCATCGTAAATTTCGTCGACATAATATTTGTGCAATAACAAGCGGTAAAGGCGTGGCCAAACGGCAGCGATTTTTTCGTGCAGCTTCGGTCTGACCAGGAAAATCTGATACGCCAACCAAATACCCAGTCCCGCAACGATTACGGAAGCAGACATCAACAGGTATTCCTTGAGCAACGTGTGGCGGCCGAGTTCGACCGAGGTAGTTTCCGGGATCACACCCTTCAGCACCGGCTCCAGGAACTGCCCAAACGTATTTTTCTCGCCCCACAGGACAGGAAGGGCGAACCAGCCACCGACAATAGAAAGAAATGCAAGAATCATCAGCGGCACGGTCATCGTGCCGGGAGACTCGTGAATATGGTTTTCCACCTCGGGCGGAACGCGGGATAAACCACGGAACGTAAGGAAGAACAATCGAAACATATAAAACGCCGTTAAGCCTGCAGTGATTAGCCCAACTATCCAAAGAAAAAGGTAGCGATCAATTTCTGCGGAACGATGAAAGGTGTGACCCAGGATTTCGTCTTTGCTGAAAAATCCGGCGAAAGGAGGCATGCCCGCGATGGCTAATGTCGCAATCAGAAAGGGGTAATACGTGGCTGGGATGGCGTGCCACAAGCCACCCATCTTGCGCATGTCCTGCTCGCCAGAGAGCGCGTGAATGACGCTGCCTGCTCCGAGGAAGAGCAGGGCTTTGAAAAATGCGTGGGTCATCAGATGGAAGATGCCGGCGCCGAATGCGCCGACCCCAAGCGCCAGGAACATGTAACCAAGCTGGCTGATGGTGGAGTACGCGAGAACTTTCTTGATGTCGTTTTCAACCAGTGCCATGGACGCGGCATAGATCGCGGTCAAGGCGCCAACCACGGCGATCACGTCCATGGCCAACGGCGCAAGTTGATAAATCGCGTTCATGCGCGCAACCATGTAGACACCAGCGGTGACCATGGTGGCCGCGTGGATCAACGCACTGACCGGCGTAGGACCTTCCATCGCGTCGGGCAGCCAAACATAGAGAGGAATTTGTGCGGACTTGCCGGTAGCGCCGACAAAAAGAAGCAGGGCAATCGCGGTTAGGACAGGCGCCCCGGACAGCAGCCGGTGCTGATTGACAAGCGCGGCGAGCGTCTCGACGATTCCTCGGAATCCTTGTGGATCGGCAAGACCTTGTGAAGTAAAGCGAATTGTGCCAAAGGTCGTCGATATGAGGAAGATTCCGAGCAAAAATCCAGTGTCACCAATTCGATTGACGATGAAGGCTTTCTTGCCTGCATCCGACGCGGACTTTTTCAGGAAATAGAATCCGATGAGTAAATAGCTGCAGAGTCCGACGCCTTCCCAACCAACGAATAGCAGCAAGAGATTGTTGGCTAGAACCAGCGTCAACATCGAAAACATAAACAGATTGAGGTAGCCAAAGAAGCGGTAGTAGCCACCTTCATGGCGCATGTAACCGATGGAATACACGTGAATCAGGAAACCCACACCGGTGACGACTAAAACCATCACGCAAGAAAGCGGGTCGAGTAAGTAGCCCCAGTCAGCAACGAAATTCACCAGGCCACCGTTCGCTGGCATTGCGCCGGGCGTGACCCATTCGAACAAAATCATCTGATAAAAACGATTCTCTGGTTGGGCTAGGAGAAGTTGCCAAACCGCGCCTGCGGCATAAAGGAAAGAAAGGAACACGCTACCGACACAGAGGAAACTGACTGCCGATTTCGGAATGCGGCGCCCGATAAAGAGCATGAGCGCCGCGGTGATCAACGGGAAAAGCGGAATCAGCCAGAGGTGCGCAAGGAAATAGCCGCTGGCGGTCATGGCTGCGCCTCGCGGGGAACTACCTTACTCAGAAATCGAAGGGTGTTTTCGCCACCGCGATCCAGCAAAAAACGCCGGCACTCCGGGAGAAATGGCGGTGTGGCAGTCCCTACCATTTCAACAGATCCATTTCATCGGCCAGAACGGTTTCGCGGTTGCGGAAAAACGCGATGATGATGCCGAGACCAACCGCTGCTTCGGCTGCGGCGTCGGCGATGATAAATAGGGCAAAAACTTGTCCTGCCGCCTCGCCAAAAATTCGCGAGAACGCAACCAGGTTAATGTTCACGGCATTCAGAATCAGCTCAATCGACATCAGCACGATGATCACGTTGCGTCGAGCGATTACACCGATCGTGCCGATGATAAACAGAGCCAGGCTCAGAAACAGGTAGTGACCGATGGGCATCATTCGGGTTCAGTCCTTTTCTTGGCCATGACCACGGCGCCGACCATGGCAACGAGCAAGAGGACGCTGGCAATCTCAAAGGGCAGTAGATAGGGGCCGAACAGACTCTTCGCCAGTGCCTCGGCGTTAGGCGGAAGTTTATCAACCGGTGCCGCATCGGGCAGCCCAGCGCCGGGCAGGCGGCGCGAAATCCAGAACATCACCGCGATTTGCGCAAACAGAGCCAGCGCCACGATGAGCGAAACCCACTTCTGTTTTGAGAATCGGAGTTGGTGCAGAGCCACGTCAAGACGAACCAACATGATCACGAAGACAAACAAGACCATGATGCCGCCGACGTAAAGAATGATCTGCGCGACGAACAAGAATTCGGCGCGGAGCTGCAGGAAAATACCGGCCGTAGCCAACAGTGCGGTAATTAGAAAAACAGCGCTGTGAATTGCGCTGCGGCGTGTGACCATCAAGGCCGCGCTCAAAATGGCTACTCCGGCAAAAAAATAGAAAATGATGCTATCCAGCATAAGAATCCGTCGTTGTTGGCGGAGCGGCACCTGCTGCTTCGCTCCGCTTATCGTGGATGTGCAATAAGAACAAGGCGGTCACCAGCGTGACCAGTGTGGTGATCCCCAGGGCGATCCAGCGATTCCAGTGATACTCCGATTGCAGGACCATGGCGCCGCCCACGGCAAAGACATTGACGATCGCCAGCGGAATCAAAATGTACCAGCCCAGGTGCATCAACTGATCGAAGCGATAGCGCGGCAGCGTGAAACGCAACCACATGAATAGGTAAATGTACGCCGTAACTTTCAAGAGGAACCAGAACGCGCCGTGCAATCCGGGCAGCAACGATCGCAGCGGGCCAGGAAATAGAGGGACGGCAAGAATCAGCGCGATGGTGAAACACAGCAGTGCAACACCCCACATAAATTGCTTTTGCACCGGCACGGGCTGTGTGCTCGCCCTGGAAAAAGAGTAAGCACCCACGCCAGCGACAAGCAGGGGCGGCAGTAAATCCAAAAAATTTAGCCACTGAACATTGGGAAACGGCCGCAACCAACCGCCAAGAAAAAGTGTTGTGGCGACGGAACCAACGACGATCATGTTCGCGTATTCACCAAGAAAATAGAGAGCCCAGCGGAAGCCGCTGTACTCGGTCATGTATCCGGCAACCAATTCGGACTCCGCTTCGGGTAGATCGAAGGGGGCGCGGTTGGTCTCAGCGATCGAGGCGACCACATAAATGAAGAAGGCAATTGGCGCGAGAAAGATATACCAGACGCCGTCGCTCTTTTGCGCATCTACGATGCCGTGAATTCTCAGGGTGCCGGCCAGGAGTACGCCGCTGACGAGCGCCAATCCTGCAGCAGTCTCGTAACTGACCAGCTGCGCTGTGCTACGAATGGCTCCGATAATGGAGTAATGACTGTTCGAAGCCCAACCACCAAGCACAATGCCGAACAGTCCAAGCGAGCTGACACCCAGCACGAAAAGCAGGCCGACATTTATGTCCCGCGCCACGTAAAATGACGGGCCAAAGTAAATGGCGCCCATCGCGGTAAGCGCCGCGGTCATCGAAATCACTGGGGCCAGCCAGAAAATAATTCGGTCGGCATCTTCCGGAATAATGTCTTCCTTAATGAGCAGCTTCACAGCGTCTGCGATGGGTTGCAGCAAGCCGTGTGGGCCGACGCGCATCGGCCCCAGGCGCGCCTGCATATCGGCCATTAGCTTGCGTTCCATCAGTACCACGTACCCGGCAATTAGCGGAACAACGGCGACGATCACCACCCCGCAAACAAGTTCCACCCACCATGCTTCTATAAAATCGAGAAGACCTCGCAAAGCGGGACTCATCGATCCACCTCACCCAGCACAATATCCAACGTGCCGATGATGGCGACGACATCGGCAACTAAATGCCCTCGGACCATTTTGTCAAACGCCTGCAGGTTCACAAATGACGGCGGACGAATGCGCACCCGATAAGGCTGGGTAGTCCCGTCGCTGACGATGTAATAGCCGAGTATTCCCTTGGGTGCTTCGATCGAGTGATAGATTTCGCCCGCCGCAGGCTTTAGCACCTTGCCCACTTTGCCAAGGATCGGCCCCGGGGGAATATTTTCGATTGCTTGAAGGCAAACAAGCCGCGACTGCCGCATCTCTTCCATGCGCACCATGTACCGGTCATACGTGTCGCCATGGGTGCCGATGGGAATTTCGAATTTGTACTGGTCGTAGGCCGCGTACGGCATCGCTTTACGCAGATCCCAACGCACGCCGCTGGCGCGCAAGACAGGCCCGCTGGCCCCAAGCGCGATAGCATCTTCAGCCGTAAGCACGCCAACATTGCGCGTGCGACCAATCCAGATGCTATTCCCAGTCAATAAATCTTCGTATTCCTGGAGCCGGCGCACAAACTCTCGGCAGAAGCGTTCCACGTCCTTCTCAAAAGTATCGTAGGCTTCATATTGCAGCCCCCCGATGCGGAAGGCGTGCGTCGTCAGCCGTGCGCCACAATACTTCTCGAAAATCTTCAAAATTTCTTCGCGTTCCCGCATGCAATAAAACAGGGGGGTGAGTGCGCCGATATCCAGTCCATGCGTGCCTAGCCAAAGCAGATGGCTGGCGATCCGCTGCAACTCAGCGAGAATTGTTCGGATGACTCTTGCGCGCGGCGGCGCTTCCACCATCAGCAACTTCTCCACCGCCTCGCAATAGCCCAGTCCGTTGCTGACCGCGGCAACGTAATCCATGCGATCGACGTAAGGAGCGAACTGCTGGTAGGAGCGGTGCTCGGCGATCTTCTCGACACCTCGATGCAAATAACCGATGACGCATTCTGAGCCAGTCACGCGCTCGCCATCGAGTTTGAGTTTGACCCGGAGAACGCCGTGCGTAGACGGGTGTTGCGGCCCCATGTTGATGACCAGTTCATCGGCGCCCAACAGTGTCTTTGTCTTCTGCGTGGTATCGTCGACCAAAGTGTTACTCACGTTTTCAGGGTCTACTGTCCGCTTTCAATGCCAAGATTTTCGCGAACCCAGGCAGTATCCTGTTTCAGAATGTCGTAATCTTTGCGCAGCGGATGCCCTTGCCATTCTTCCGGCAAGAGAATCCGTTTCAAATCCGGGTGGCCTTTGAAAACAATTCCGAACATGTCGAAGATTTCGCGTTCCAGCCAGTTCGCCGCAGGCCAAATTGCAACCAGGCTAGGTGCTTGCTCCACTGCCGCAAGAGGAACTTTCAACCGCAAGCGCAAATTATGCGGAAATGAGTACAGGATCGCGATCAAATCGAAGCGCTTCTCGCGTCGCGGCCAATCGACCGCGGTGTAATCCTCGAGCAGATCAAATTTTTCCACATCGCGGGAGTAGCGGGCAATTTCGAAGAACTGCTCTCGGTCGACGACAAGATAAGGCTGCTGGCGATCCGCAAACGCCTCGAGAGTCGAGCGGCCAAATCGTTCGCAGTATCGCCTGGTCAACTCATTGTCCAGCGGAATCTGCAAAACTGCTGGCGGCTTGGGTGGCGGAGGCGCGGGTTTAGCGACGGGAGACGCGGGATCCACTGCGCTGTGAACCGCAGTTGGGGGAGCGGGTGAAGCGCCGGATGCTTCCGGCTTGGAATCATCGGGCGATGGGGGTGCCTTGGACTCGTCTGCCATGGACCCTGGGACCATTGGGCTGCCTACAGTGCTCACACCTTGGTGAGCAGACTTGAACTACTGAGAACGCCGCAAAAGCAAAACAAAATAGGTTGCGCGAGAGGAAGGAGCGAAACGCGCAAACCCCGGTGAATGGCGGACAAACTCATCCGCGACCTGCAGCCAGTTACGATCGCTTAGTGCGTTTCTAACATAGGCATAGAAGGCAGTCAATGAGTGCGGACACATGGTCGGGAACTGTTTTGCGGGCAGCCGGGGAGACACTCCTCATTTCCGTGACTGCCATTGGCTCTTGCGCAGCGCTGCTCTCGGCTACCCTTGTTTCGCTTCGCGCAGTTGGTTAGCGTCAGAGAGATGGAGTGTCTCTCCACTCCAGACGCTGCACCCTTCACTTTAATTTAGGGGGAGAGTTTTGTGACGAATCCGATTATCACCCTGACTACCGACTACGGCACAAACGACCATCTTGTGGGGGTGCTGAAGGGCGCGATCTTGAAGATCAATCCTGACGCCCAGATCATCGACATTACCCATCAAGTTGCGCCGTTCGATCTGCTCGACGGCGCGCTGGCGATCGCTTCCGCCTATCCCTACTTCCCTCCTCGCACGATTCACGTCGTGGTGGTCGATCCTGGCGTTGGCACCGAGCGCAGGCCGTTGCTCGTCAGCGGACAAAACCAATATTTCCTCGCCCCCGATAATGGCGTGCTTTCTGGCGTGTATGAGAAGGAACACCCGGTGCTTGTACGCAACATCACGAGCGAGCATTATTTCGCTCAGCCAGTCAGCAAGACCTTTCATGGAAGAGACGTTTTTGCGCCGGTGGCTGCGTGGCTATCGAAAAGCTGGCAGCCCGGGAGCATGGGCGAGGAAATCACCGACTTCAAGCGTTTCGCAATGCCCAAACCGAAAGAAGCGGATGGTCTGCTAAAGGGGGTGGTGTTAAAAGTCGACGCGTTTGGAAATCTAATTACAAATTTCAGAGCCGAGGACTTGTCGCCGGAATCGCTTGAAAAGGGCGAAGTGTGTTTGCAAGTGGGGAGCCATGCGGTAACGAAATTAGTTCCCACATTTGCCTATGGAAATGCCGGTGAGCCCGTTGCCTATGTAGGCTCGAGTGGATACTTAGAAGTTGCGGTGAACAGGGGAAGTGCTTCAAAAACGCTCGGAACGGGGCGGGGCACGCCGGTCCTGCTGACAAAGACCTAGAAATTGCCTTGGTAGTAGACGAGCTTTAGCCCGGTCAGTCAGCGCGAATGTTCGAGCGCGGCCATCTGCGATCGCGTCCGCGGGTCTAACCAATCCCTCCACGCATCTCCCAACAAATTAAACGCAAGCACCGCCAGAATTACCGCCAACGCCGGAAAAATTACCATATGCGGTGCGTCGAACAGATGATTCCTGGCATCATTCAACATAGCGCCCCAACTGGGCAATGGGGCGAGTACCCCTAAACCAAGAAAACTGAGAGTCGCCTCGGCGAGTATCGCTCCTGCCATGCCAATGGTTGCTTGAATCAGCACTGGTTGCAGAATATTCGGCAGGAGATGCCTCGTGAGAATTCGTGGAGAAGCTGCTCCCAACGATCGTGCAGCCAATACGAATTCGAGTTCTTTCACCTTGAGTACCTGTGCGCGTGCCAATCGCGCATACCCCGCCCACCCCGTAATAATCAGGGCGAGAATCACTTTGCCGATGCCCGGACCGAAGAACGCCGCGAAAGCAATCGCTAGCAGAATTCCGGGGAAGGAGAGAAACGCATTGATCAGAAGTAGATTCACGACACGATCGAATCCACCTGCAAAGTAACCAGCAAGCATGCCCAGGGTAAGGCCGATGCTGCCGCAACCCAGAACGACACAGGTCGCGACGACAAGCGAAATGCGTGCTCCATAAATTGTGCGAGAAAGAATGTCTCGCCCCAGTTCATCCGTCCCCATCCAGTGAGAACTCGAAGGCCCTTCGAGCCGCGCAGCCAGGTTCTGGGCCGCAGGATCATAAGGGGCGATCCACGGTGCCAAGACTGCCACCGCAACAAGAGTACAAACAATTACAAAACCAACTTTCGCCAGCAGACTTCCGCGCAGAAATTCCACGAGCGGGTTCTTCATCATCACGAGACGCGCACCCGCGGATCGATGAACGCATAAAGAAAGTCGGTAAACAGATTGACAAACACGTAGGAGAGGGCGATGACCAGGATGCAGCCCTGCAACAGAGGATAATCGCGCGAAGAAATTGCCTGTACTGTGAGGCGTCCAATCCCGGGCCAGGAAAATATTGTCTCGGTCACGATGGTTCCGGCAAGCAACGTACCGAATTGCAACCCGAGAATGGTTATGATCGGAATCAGCGCATTGCGCAGTGCGTGATGCGTCAACACCAGAAACGTAGAAAGCCCCTTCGCGCGCGCAGTGCGAACATAATCACTCGAAAGCTCTTCCAGCATGGCTCCTCTCACCATGCGAGTCAGGATCGCGGCCAGGGCAGCGCCCAGTGTAGCTGCGGGAAGAATGTAGTGAAGCGGGCCACCTCGACCGGAAACCGGCAGCCAGCCGAGTTTGATTGAGAACAGCGTAATCAGAAGCGGTCCCAGCGCAAAGTTCGGCATCGCCAGTCCAAACAGGGTCAGCACGCCGATCGCGCGATCGGAGGTGTGCCCTCGGCGATAGGCAGCGAAAACCCCAGCCGGAATCCCGATGGCCGCGCAAACCATGAGTGCGAGAAACGCCAACTGCAGTGTCGCGGGATAGCGCTCAAAAATAATGTGACGCACGGGCGCTTGAAACTTGAATGATTGGCCCAGCTCGCCGCGAACTGTTTCGGAAAGATAGTGGCCGTATTGAACGAGGATTGGTTGATCGAGGCCCAACGTATGCCTCAACTGTTCAATCTGTCCGGGGGCAGCGCCTTCACCGAGCATCTGTTCCACCGGGTCACCCGGTACGATATGGATCAACAGAAAAACCAGCGTTAGCACGAGCCAGACGGCTGGCAGGGTAAGTAGAAAACGGTGAAGTAAGTGGCGGGCCATACTTAGCTCGTTCGTTGCTCCTTCTCGGCCGGCTTTGCTAATTCCATCCTTCGGGCAGCTGGGGTCGTTCCTTGTTCGACAATCATGTCCGGCGATGGCTCTCCTGTGGTTGCACGCAAGCGTTGAATCTTAACGCGAGCCACTCGCCGTCCGTCCATTTCAACCACCGTAAATCGATATCCGCCAAATTCAAAGCTTTCGCCACCCCGCGGAATAAATCCAAGTTGGTCCAGCACGAAACCACCGACTGTCGCATACGCAGGATCTTCCGGGAGCACAATATTGTATTGCGTATCCAGATCGCGGACGTTTAGCGCCGCATCGAAAATCACCGCGCCATCGGAGAGAGTAAGCGGCTTCTCCACAACGTCGAATTCGTCGTGAATTTCCCCGATAAGCTGCTCGATCAGGTCCTCCATGGTGACCAGCCCGAGTACGCTGCCAAATTCATCCACGACGATGGCCATACCAACGTGGCGACCACGCAATTCCGAAAGCAGTTCCCCGGCTGGCTTCGTCTCCGGCACGATCAGGATTTCCCGCAGCACCCGGCGAAGATCAAACGGCGGTGGAGGTGGCAACTTTTCCTGCAGCCGTCGCTCAGTATCGAGCAGCGCCCACGTCATGTCTTTTACGTGTACAAATCCCAGAATGTGGTCTTCGTTCCCGCGATAAACCGGGATGCGTGAGCGCTGCGTAGTCGCAAACAGGCTCATCACCTGCTCGAGCGTTGATTCGATCGGCAGCATGTACATATCTGGTCGCGACACCATGATTTCGCGCACTTGCAATTGTCCAAGTTCGAGCGCACTCAAAATAAACTTCTCTTCGCCGACGGCGAGCAATCCTCTTTCGCGGGCCTGTTGGATTTGGATTTGTAATTCCTCAGTAGAGTGGGCTTGCCCGTGGCTGACCGGGGCGGCAAGTCCGAGCGCCTTCACGATCACTCCGGAAATTCCGTCGAGCAAATCAATCGCCCATCGAAATGTATTCAGGAACCACTGAAACGGTCGCGCCACCATCAGGGCCACTCGCTCGGCGCGTACCAGGCTGATGCTTTTCGGGACCAACTCACCAAAAACGACGTGGAGCGCGCTCAACATCAGAAAGGCAATAGTCAAGGCGATGGCATGAATGGCAAACAGAGTTTGCGGGCTGCCGTTGGTGGGCATCACTTGCTGAACCAGGATGGCCAGCGAGGCTTCGCCGAGCGCGCCAAGCGCCAGACTGGCCAGTGTGATTCCTACTTGCACGCCGGATACAACTCGGTGCAGATCGCTTAAAAGATATTCTACAATTTTGGCTTGCGCGTTCCCTTTGGCGACCAGCTGGCGCACGCGCGACATTCGCACCGCTACCAGGGAGAATTCGACTGCGGCGAAGAACCCGTTCAGTACGACCAGCAACAAGACACCGATCAGTCGCAGCAGGAACATGGGGTTGCCTAATCCTCACTTCGAATTGTAACAGCAGAGAGGAACGAAGTGAGTCTCGGCTGCCGTCCTGTTGACCAAGAACTGCCCGTTGGTCGGCGATGGCTGTCGGTTCGGTCAGTTGCGTGGCTCGAGCGCCTCCACTAGACTTTTAATCTCCTCCTTGAGGGTGGGTGAATCTTGCGCACCGTTCTGCGTGCAATTCTCTGGATAGTTGGAATCGTAGTCGTAGCCTTTGGAGCTACGGTATGGTGGCTCGTTTACCGGCCGCTGCCGCAACTTGACGGAACCATCCGTGTTCCTGGACTGCAAAATCCGGTGAGCGTGGAACGCGACCATTGGGGCGTGCCGCATATCCGCGCCTCTTCGGTGGAAGACCTAGCAGAGGCACAAGGTTATGTCTTTGCACAGGACCGCCTGTGGCAGCTCGATCTGCTACGCAGAGTTGGCCGTGGACAATTGTCTGAAATTCTAGGACCCGCAACTTTAGACGTCGACCGGGAATTTCGCGCTATGAATTTTTCGCGCACTGCCGAACGCGAAGCACAGCAGATGGACCCCGAGTCCCGCAAGGTCATGGACGCTTACGCCCGCGGTGTGAATCGCTTTATCGAGCAACACGCCTCCAAACTACCCCTGGAATTCACGCTCTTAAACTACAAACCGGAGCCCTGGAAAGTTTCCGATACCTTGGTCATTTCTGCGTATATGTATCACACGTTAACCGACACGCGTCACGTCGAATTGCATCGAGCCGAAGTCCTGACGCGAGTCAGCCCCGAATTGGCCAGAGATCTTTACAGCGATGAGGCGGCAATGGACCACTTTGTCGTCGGCGATCCAACTGTCGATAAGAACCCTCACGTCATCTCGCAGGGCGATGACGACGATGACGATGAGATGGATTACGACGATGTGCTGAAAGCCAGCCGCGATGTCCAAAGCCCTCCGATCCCGGCGGAGAGGGCCGTCGGTCATGACACAACTGGCCTATTCGCCGTGCGGGTTCGCGACTGGTTAGATGAGGAGCAAAGCGATGTGCGCCGCATGTTGGGGAGCAACAACTGGGTCGTCAGCGGCGCGCACACGGCTACCGGCAAACCGCTGCTGGCTAACGACACTCACTTGGAGCTAAGCATTCCGCCCATCTGGTATGAAATTCATTTGACCGCCCCTGGCTGGAATGTGCAGGGCTTTACTTTGCCCGGAGCGCCCATGGTAGTCATCGGCCACAACGATCGCATCGCCTGGGGGTTCACAAACAATGGCGCGGATGTACTGGATTTATATATCGAGACATTTAATCCCGCAAGTCCCGATGAATACAAAGTCAACGGCCAATGGCGGAAGGCCGACGTTTACGACGACATCATTCATGTAAAGGGTGGCCCGGACGAGCACCTACGGGTAGTGGTAACGCGACACGGTCCGGTAGTCCATCGCGAGGGCGAGAAAGTGTACGCGATGCGCTGGACGGCCCTAGAGCCTGGCTGCTTGACGCACTCCTATAATTGGCTCGGGAAAGCGCAGAACTGGGAGGAGTTTCGCGAAGTGCTGAGCCATGTGTGGGGCCCGGGGCAAAACGTCATCTATGCCGACGTCGACGGCAACATCGGCTACACAGTTGCCGCGCGGGTACCCATCCGCAAGAAGGGCCACGGGACTGTTCCTGTTCCGGGGGACACGGATGAGTATGAATGGACGGGCTACATCCCATTTGAAAATATGCCGCAAAGCTTTAATCCCGACAGCGGATTGATTGTTACCGCAAACGCACGAGTAACCGGCCCCGACTACAAACCATACCTGACCGACGACTGGGAAGAACCCTTCCGTACAGCCCGTATTTACGATTTGCTGCACGATAAGCACGATCTGAGGCCGGAAGACATGTTGAAGGTTCAGACAGACACCTTCAGCTTTCCCCACGTTTTCATCGCCGAGCAATTGGTGGCTGCGGCCAACGCGGCCCCTCCCAAAGATCCCCGCGCAAAAAAGCTGGTTGAGGAAGCGAAACAATGGAATGGGATTGCCGATGCGAACTCGACGGTAGTGCCCTTCCTGAACGCCGCGATGTACAGCATCCTCGATCTGATGCTCGAGCCCTACCTCGGCAAAGATACGAAACTCTATGACTGGCGCAAGATCGCCTTTCTGCAGCGAATGCTGACTGAACGGCCGGCACGGTGGCTACCTGCTGGCTACAAGAACTATGACGAGTTACTGTCAGCGGCCGCGGATCGGGCCGTGGAAAAACTAGAAGCAGAAACAAAAGATCCGAACATGGAGGATTGGAGCTGGAAGCGCTTTAACTACCTCGACATGCTCCATCCGATCGGGCGTGAGGGAACTTTGAAAAAACTGCTGAGTCTAACGGATGAACCACAATCCGGAACGCTGTTTAGTCCGCGAGCCGCTTCGCGCCATCATGGTCCTTCCGAACGGTTCGTGGCCAATCTTGCAGATTGGGATCAATCCATCCTTCTGATTCCCGCCGGACAATCCGGCCAGCCTGGCAGTGAACACTACACTGATCAGTTCCCTTACTGGTTTGACGGGAAAGCGATCTACGCTCCGTTCACCAATTTAGCGCAGGCGAAGGCGAGGAAGCACACGCTCGTGCTGACGCCTTCGAATTAGCAATTAAAATGCCCGAACTCCCTGAGGTGGAGGCCATCGCTAGAACTCTGCGGCCCATCGTGTGGCGGCGGCGAATCCGCTGCGTTCACGTATTTCACTCTGTGCTCATCCGCCCTCAATCGGTTGGGGATTTCCGAGATCTAGCCCGAGGAGCGAAGATCAGGGAAGTTCAACGTGTTGGCAAATATCTCTTCTTGAAACTCGATCGCGGCATGATCGAGGTGCACTTCCGGTTTGATGGCCAACTGCTGCTGTTTAGGGATGTCTCCGAACTGCTGGCCCGCGCAAACGCGAACAGAGACGGCGTCCACGTCGACGTGGCCTTTGAACTGGACAAAGGGGTCCTGGGCATTGCCGATCCGCGCCATCTGGGACGCGTGCATCTCTGGCGCTCGGAAGAAGAATGCCGCCCGCTAAAATCGCTCGGGATCGATGCGCTATCGAAGCGCTTTACCGCCCGCGCTCTTCATCAAAAACTTTCCCGCTACAAGCGGCCTTTGAAGGATTTTCTGCTGGATCAGACAAAATTTGCCGGCATCGGCAATATCTATTCGTGCGAAGCGCTTTGGCATGCGCGCCTGGACCCGCGACGGTGTGCCCATTCTCTGGATCAGAGGGAAGCGCGAAAACTACACAAAGCGATTGTGTCGGTTCTTGGGCGTGCCTTAGAATGCTGTTTGGATCCGTCGCCTGAGTTTCGTGATCCTCACTGGTGGTTTCAGGGGCTGGAAGGTATTCTGCGCGTTTACCAACGCAACGGATTGCCGTGCCGGCGCTGCGGAGAGCCGGTCCAGCGCATTGAACAGGGTGGCCGCTCCACATACTGTTGTTTCGAATGCCAGATTTGAGCTTTGCGCGGATGTATGGCTCTGACCAGGGCGCGCAATTGCCGAAAAGACGAGGCCGGATAGTGAATTTACCAGCAACCAAAAAAACGGAACCACCGAAAAAACCGGATTTCGAGAAATCGCTGACACGCCTTGAAGAAGTTGTTCGCAAGCTCGAAAGCCCACAACTTTCTTTGGATGACGCCATGAGGCTGTTTGAAGAAGGCGTCGGTCTGTCCAAGGAATGCCAGAAGCAACTGGAAGAAGCGGAGGGCCGCGTGGAAATCCTTTTGAAAAAAGCAGACGGGAAAATGGTCGCGGAACCCTTCGAGGCAGAAGGCTTGAGCAATGAGTAATGCTCGCTTATCGGAAGGTCCTGCCGCTCTCTGCCGATGAAACTGCCTGATTTTTTTGAAGAGGATCGTATCGCGGTTGATGCAGAACTGGATCGGTTGATGCCGGCGGAATCCGTGCCGCCTACTTCCATCCATACCGCGATGAGATATTCCGTATTTGCCGGCGGAAAACGAATTCGTCCCATCCTGTGCCTCGAGGCGACACGAATCTTCGGGGAAGATGTTGCCCACGCGCAATTCCCCGCTTGCGCTATCGAGTTCATTCATACCTATTCGCTCATTCACGACGATCTGCCGGCCCTGGACAACGACGACCTGCGGCGAGGCAAACCCACCTGCCATAAGAAGTTCGGCGAGGCGATCGCCATTTTAGCCGGCGATGCCCTGCTCACGTTGGCATTTGAAACCATTGGCAAATCCTCCGTTTCCGCAGAACGCCAGGTGGCCATGCTGACGGAGATTTCTACCGCAGCCGGCACCGTCAATGGTATGGTCGCGGGACAAGTCGCGGATATTGAAGCCGAAGGTACAAAAGTTGCCCCACAGACGCTCGAATACATTCATCGCTCGAAAACTGCCGCACTCATTCGCGCGTCAATCACTGCCGGTGCAATTTCCGCGGGTGCTCCCGCGGAAGATGTCGTGCGCCTGCGCCATTTCGGCGAGACGATCGGTTGGGCGTTTCAAGTGACCGATGACATCCTCGACGTTGAGGAACCTTCCAGCTCATTGGGAAAAACCGCGGGCAAAGACGTTGCCCAGCAAAAAGCGACGTATCCCTCTATATTCGGTCTCGAGCGCTCGCACCAGATTGCGAAGGAGCTGGCCAGCAAGGCGATTCACGAACTTGCTGTTTACGGGGAGAAGGCTGACCGTTTGCGGCAAATCGCAGAATTTCTCGTACTACGGCGAGCATAGCACCTCACGCACAAATGATTCCCAAGGCAGCACGCAAGCGGCTAGACATCTTACTCGTCGAACGAGGACTGGCGGAGTCGCGTCAAAAAGCCCAAGCCATGATTCTCGCTGGCGAAGTGGTAATCGAGGGAAAGCGCGCGGACAAGGCCGGATCGACGATACCGGAGGACGCGCGCGTGGAAGTCCATAGCCGGTTGCAGAAATATGCCAGCCGTGGCGGTTTTAAGCTGGAAGGTGCCCTCGAAGAGTTCGGCACCTCCCCGGCGGGCAGAATTTGCCTCGATGTCGGTGTATCCACCGGTGGATTTACGGATTGTTTGCTGCAGCATGGGGCACGGAAGGTGTATGCCGTCGACGTCAATACCGATCAATTGGCATGGAAGCTCCGTCTAGACAATCGCGTGATCGCCATCAAGAAAAACGCTCGCGAACTCACAGCTGAAGACCTGCCCGAATCCGTCGACCTGGTTGTTGCGGATGTCTCTTTTATCGCTGTAAAGAAGATTCTTCCCGGTGCCGTGCAATGCGCAAAGCCCACGGCTGACTTTCTTATTCTCATTAAGCCGCAATTTGAATTGGAGCGCGCCGATGTCGGGAAAGGTGGCATCGTCCGTGGAACCGAACTTCACCAAAAGGCGATTGACAGCGTTCGCCAGGCGGCCATCGATCTTGGCCTGACTTGCCTCGTAGTCCTGCCTAGCAAATTGCTAGGGGCCGAGGGCAACCAGGAGTATTTCCTTCACGCCAGAAAAATTAGTGCGATAGAATCCCGATAGTCCATGCGAACCAAACCTGCGTTCAAAACCATTGGTATAATTTCCCGGCCACGGCGCGCGAATCTGGCTGAGGTTGTCCCGGAATTACTTCAGTGGCTGCAAAAGCGGGGCGTCCATGTTGTGTATGACGGAGAAACCGCCAGTTGCTTGAAAGGCGATGGCGTCGGCAACACCCGCCACCAGATCGGCGAGCAAGCAGATTTGTTCCTAGTGCTTGGCGGAGACGGGACTCTACTTGCCGCTTCCCGCGAAGCTTCGGCTCGCGGCGTTCCGATCCTACCCATCAATATGGGCAGCCTGGGATTTCTCACCAACTTCACCGTCGAAGAATTGTACCCGGCACTCGAAGCGACCTTGTTTGGAGAGTATGCGATCGAAGAACGCGTCCTGCTCCTGGTCGAACGCATCAACCGCCAGCAGGTCCTAACGCAGCAGCGGGTATTAAACGATGCGGTCGTCCACAAAGGCACGCTCGCCCGGATGATCGAACTGGAACTTCACATCGATGACGGTTTTGTTTGCCGCTATCGAGCCGACGGCCTGATTGTCGCAACGCCGACAGGGTCGACCGCCTACTCCATGTCGGCGGGCGGCCCGATTGTGCATCCCGCCGTTCGATCAATCTTAATTACCCCGATTTGCCCGCACACGTTGAGCGATCGGCCCGTGGTCGTGCCGGACACGGCCAAGATTGAACTGCGGCTGTCAGAGAGTTCCGATTCCGTATTCTTGACGCTCGACGGCCAAACTGGCTCGCCAACGCAAATTGGCGATTGCGTTCGGATCACGCGGGCCGCCGAGCGCTTGAAGCTGATCCACCCACCGAACAAGACTTACTTTGAGATTCTGCGGAATAAATTGAAGTGGGGAGAAGCCTAAAGTTCAGCCCAGCACGTCGGCCCGAAGCATATCACCCGAGGTTTCGCGCCTGCGTACGAGTTTTGCTGTCGGGCCATCCACCAAGACCTCTGCAGGGCGCGGCCGGGCATTGTAATTGGAGGCCTGCGACATGCCGTAGGCGCCAACCGCCCAGATCGCCACTAGTTTACCCGGCGCGAGTTCGCCGAGCGGCCAACCTTCTAGGAAGCAATCACCCGTTTCGCAAACTTGGCCAACAACATCAACCCGTTCTCTCGGGGCCGCTTTCAATTTGTTCGCTTGCTCGATTGGCGTAATGGGATGCGGAGCATCGTAGAGCATTGGGCGCATCAGATCGTTCATCGCGGCATCAATAATCACGAATGCTCTCTTCAAACTGCGTTTGGTATAGATGACCCTGGATACCAGTACTCCGGCAGGCGCCACGACGGAGCGGCCCGGCTCCAAAAGCAGTTCCACCCCGAGGGGTCGCGCGAGCGCAGCGATCATCTTTGCATACGCTTTGCGCGACGCAGGCTGTTCGTTGGTATAACGAACGGCCAAGCCTCCCCCAAAATCCAAATACTTGAGATAGATACCCTGCTTGCGCAATTCCAATAAATAACTGGCCAGCCGCGCGAAGGCCTGGCGAAACGGCTTGAGTGAAACAATCTGCGAGCCGATATGAGCGCTAATTCCCTGCCAGTGAATGTATTTCGAATTTTGATGCCTCCGGTACAAGTTGCGCGCCACCGGCCAGCTCAATCCAAACTTATGCTCATGAAGTCCAGTAGAAATGTGCGGATGGCCCCCCGCTTTTACGTCTGGATTAACGCGAATCGAAACGCCCGGTAAATTCGGCGAGCTCGATCTAATTCGCCCTGCTTCCTCCAGCAGAATTTCCAACTCCGCCTCAGATTCAATATTGAATTGCAGGATCCCCGTGTTGGCTTTCTTATCAGCTTTGTATCGCAACGCCTGCCCTATTTCTTCGCGCGTTTTGCCCACCCCGGAAAATACGATCCGGTTGCCGAGAACACCAATGTGGCCGAGGTGATCGAGCTCCCCTCCGGAGACAATGTCGAACCCACAACCTTGCTGGGCGAGTAATTTCAAAATCGATAGGTTGCCGTTAGCCTTCACCGCAAAGCAGATTCGATGCGGCAACGTGCCGAGTCCAGCCCTTAACTCCGCGAGCGAGTCGACAATGGAATTTTGGCTGTAGACGTAAACGGGCGTGCCGAATCGTTTGGCGATTGCAGGTACTGCTACGCCTTCGCAGTAGACGCTACGGGACGGACTTCCTGCGTCTTTCTTCCAGCGAAAGTGTGGCGTGAACTCGGCTGGATCAAGGTACGCGAGATTTTTGCGCGCTTTTGTGGGGCCACTCATTTCACTTTTACGATAACCAGGGTTCGATCATCGGAGAGCGGAGCGTTCTGAGAGAACCAATCGACCTCGTTCAACAATACGTCTGCAAGTTCCGCGGCATTGCGTTCGTAATGCTTCTCAATCAGAACGCGCAACCGTTCGTTACCGAACAGTTGGCCTTCGTTATTGGCGGTTTCTGCCAGTCCGTCCGAGTGAAAGACCAGAATATTGCCAATGTCGAGTGTCACGCCCCACTCGTCATAGTGAACTTCGTCGAAAATCCCTAGTGGAAAACCGGTCAACTCAATCTTGTCGCAGCGCCCATCCTTATACAGCAACGGCTGGGATTGCCCGGCATTGGCCACTCGCAGCTTCATACGGCCTTTTTGCCAAGTAGCGTAGCAGGCGGTCATGAAGCGCCCTTCAATTCGCCGCTCGCTGATAAGGTGATTCATCTGCTTCAACATTTCTGCCGGCTGCAATTTCTGCGGCGCGAGACTGCGCATAATTCCGATAGCGACAGCTCCATAGAGCGCCGCCGCAGTTCCTTTCCCGCTCACATCCCCGAGCGCAATGCCCAATTGCTGCGGGCCGTACCGCAGGAATTCGTACAAATCGCCGCACACCTCCCGTGCCGACAAGTACCGCGCGGCGACATCTAGTCCGTAATCGTCGGTTGGTACCGGTCGCAGCAGTGCCCCCTGAATTCTCTTGGCCGCTTGCAGGTCGCGGTCAAGACGCGCTTCATCTTTTGCCACCTGCTCGTATAGGCGAGCATTCTCTAAAGAGACCGCCAGATTCGCCGCCAAAATCGAAAGCGTCTGCACGTGATCATTGGTGAAATAATTAATTTGCGGGCTCTCCAGGTCCAGCACACCAATCACTTTTCCCTTGTGGATCATGGGGATGGCAAGTTCCGAGCGGGTTTCCGGATTCACCATCAGATAGCGTGGATCGGCAGTCACATCCGGCACAATCACCGGCTCGCGTAGAGTCGCGGCAGCACCGACGATACCTTCCGTGGCGGCTGCGCGGAGTTTCCCCTGCACTCGCTGCCCATGCTTCACGTCGATGCGGTGGCGAAACACCTTCAGCTCATCGTCATACAGCATGAGGCTCAAGATTTGATAATCGATCACCCGCTTTACAAGTTCGGCCGCCCGGCGCAGGAGTTCTTCTACATCGAGGATCGAGCTGATTTCGCGGCTCACTTCGTTTAAAACCAATAGCGTTTCCGCTTGGTTGCTGACCTGCTGGAACAATCGCGCATTCTCAATAGACACCGCCAAGCGGCTGGCCAGCACGGTCAGTATGTTCTGCTGGTCTTTCGTGAAGTAATCCGGATGTTGGCTCTGAATATCAAGTACACCGATACACTTGCCGCGTAGCATCAGCGGAACCGCAAGTTCCGAACGGACCGATTCGATTGCATTGATGTATCGAGGATCCGCACTTACGTCGCTCACGCGGACGGAATGACCCGTGGCTGCGGCCGTCCCGGTGATTCCTTGTCCGATGGGAACGCGAAGATTCTCCGCGAGCCCGGGCGGATAGCCGATCGCAAAACGATGCTGCAGATAAAGACCGTCGGCGTCCACCAAGAGAACGCCGAACAGTTCGTAGTCGATGTGCCGTTTGATCAGTACGGCGGTATGCGCAAGAACTTCGTCGAGGTTCAGAGAAGCGTTAACCTCTTCTCCGATCTGAGCAAGAGTTACAAGCACCTCGGCCGGAACTTCCAGCTCGTTAGCGTTGAGGTTTACGGTGGTTTTGGGCTCTGTCGATTCCATGAAGTCTATTTATTATAGCAGGCGACTATGTAGCCTTCAGAACGATGTTATTGAGATTTTGCTTTTTTACTTGAGGGCAAGTGAAGAATGCACACCGTTGGCAGATTGCGATACCTCTGGTCATAATCAAGTCCATAGCCCACGACAAATTCGTTCGGAATCGAAAACCCGGTGTAATCCGCCTTCACATCAGCGATCCGACGCTCCATTTTATCCAGTAACACAATTGTGCGGAGGTGTTTCGGCCTGCGCTGTTCGAACACGTGCAGAAGGTACCGGAGCGTGAGCCCGGTATCGAGGATGTCTTCGACAAGAATCACGGTCCGGGACTCGATACTCACATCCAGATCCTTGGTGAGCCGCACTTCCCCAGTTGAATCTGTACCCGTTCCGTAGCTTGAAACGCCGATAAAATCGAACGAAACTTCTCCTCCCAATTCGCGGGCAAGATCAGCGAGAAAAAATGCCGACCCTTTGAGTACCCCTATTAGGTGAAGTTCATCTGTCGGAAAGTCTCGCCGAATTTCGCTTGCAAGCTGTCGGATGCGGCGATGTAGCCGGGAGGCCGAAATTAACACCTGCAGCGTTTCACCCGCTCGATAGCCTGGTTTCTCGCGGATTCGCCGGATCTTCTTTTTAGCCAAGTCCTTGGACTCCTCGCTGCTAAGAGTTACTCCACCCAGTCTGCAATAAAAATGTTGGTTTCGTGCGGGGCTTTGCCCTCGCGATTGGAAGCCCACACCAGGCGCTTGGCAGTCGAATTGAACATCGGGAAACCATCGAAGTCAGGATGATAGGTAATGCGTTCCTGTCCCGTACCATCTTCGTTGATCACATATAAATCAAAGTCTCGCCCGTTCTTGGGATCGGCTTGGTTGGAAGCAAAAATGATCCGCTTGCCGTCGGGCAGCCAGTAGGGAGCGAAATTGGCCGCGCCGTTAGAGGTCACTTGACGCTTTTTCGATCCATCGGCATTCATCACCCAGATTTCAAGATTTCCCGGACGGATCAGTCCTTGCGCAAGCAATTCTTTGTACTCTTTTGTTTCCTCGGTAGTTTTCGGATGCTGCGCGCGATAAACGATCTTTGTACCGTCATAGGACCAAAACGGGCCGCCATCGTAGCCCAATTCCTGAGTCAGTTGCTTCACATTGCTTCCGTCAACATCCATCGTGTAGATATCTAGATCGCCATTGCGTGTGGAGGTGAATACAATGTGCTGGCCATCGCGCGTCACCGTTGCCTCTGCGTTGTAGCCGACCGCATGCGTCAGTTGCTGTGGATTAGAGCCATCGAAGTTCGCAGTGTAGATCTGGTAGGTATTGTAAATCGGCCAAACGTAGCCGCGGGAATAATCGGGCTTTGGGGGACATTCGGGACTTGAAGCGTGCGTCGAAGAAAATAAAATTTTGTCCCCGGATGGAAAAATATAGCTGCAAGTTGTGCGGCCTCTGCCAGTGCTAACGAGTTTGGGCGTGGCGGGCTTGCCATCCGGAGTGTCCACCGGCATCGTGTAAATCTGGTCGCAGGGAACGCCTTGGCCCTGGTGCTGAAAAATCAATTCTTTATCATCGATTGAAAAGTAGGCCTCTGCATTCTGCCCGCCGAAGGTAAGTTGGCGAACATTCCTCAAATGCTTCCGCTCTGCCGGAAGTAAAACCGGATCGTTTGTGTCAGTTTCTGGCTGAGCATGAACAACGATTTGTCCCGCGAGATATAATCCCGCCGCGGCGATCGAGATCGTGAATCCCTGCGTTAATAACTTCCCCGCTCTCATTAGACCTCTCTGGCGTAATCCTTCGCTAATAAATGCTCCACCGCGCTGCCGCTAGCTTTGCGGTTCCAAGCCTCTTCCGAGATTCCCTACTTTTCCGCCAAACCGGGCTGTGACCGGGAGCAGGTCGGCATTCTGGCCAGGTTCGAGTGCAGCTTGATGGCGTTGAGGGTTCCCGAATCGGCGGAGCTAAGGGGGAGCGCCGCAGCCACCGGTAAAATGTCGGCGAGTTGAAACACCCCAAACGACACCTCGAGGACTAACTTTAAACCTAGAAATCCCCGGCGTTTTCGGCAGCTTTCCCTGCCTGAAAGAGATTTTCCATCCTAAGTCCTCGAGTTCGCACTGTCAATTCAATGGCGCCTTCAATGGCGCCAACGGCGCCAACGTGTCAAAGCTCTTTAGAAATGTCCCCTTCCTTACCTCAATAGAAGTGTCCCCTTTTTTTGTTTTGTACTTCAATGACGCCAACGTGCGGCAGACCGGCATTTTCCACTGCTCCCTCGGTTATACTCTCCTCCGAGCCAGCGATGTTCCCGTTTGCCAAAGCTATTTTCCTGATTGTTTCGGCGCTCTTCCCCATCGTAAATCCCTTGGGAGGCGCGCCGATTTTCCTCTCGCTGACCGACTACTATTCCACCGATCAGCGCAAGTTGCTCTCTAGGAGGATTGCGATCAACAGTTTCTTGCTTTTGATCGGTTCATTTTTTATCGGAACCCATATTCTTGCTTTTTTTGGGATTTCTATTCCTGTCGTGCAAGTCGGTGGCGGTCTCGTGGTTATGTCGGCTGGGTGGAAATTGCTAAATCAAAATGACGATGATCCCGCCCGGCAGGACGTCCATCGCGACGTGGACCTTCGCGACCTGTTCACCAAAGCATTTTATCCGCTCACTTTGCCGCTTACCGTTGGTCCGGGTTCGATTTCCATCGCCATCACGCTAGGGGCGAACGAGCCGAAAGAAGGTATTTTGCTTTCGATGATCGGTGCCGTCGTTGGAATGATCCTGATCGCGCTCAGCGTCTACCTCTGTTACGCGTTTTCCGATCGTCTCGCTCGAATCTTAGGCGCTACGGGGATGACGATCATCATGCGATTATCCTCCTTTCTGCTAGTTTGCATCGGATTTCAGATCATCTGGAACGGATTTTCTGCACTGCTCGGAACACTTCCTGTTTTCCATCACTAAAGGTTTCGCAGGGACTTAGCCTTGCCATTGCGGAAGCCCACGTCTCCCCAACAATACTTCTGCCGCCCAACTGCCAAGATAGACAGATTGCGCCACACCATGGCCAGAAAAGGCACCTAGCACGATTGCATTTTTTGATTCGGGATGCGGCTCAAACACCGGCTTCCATTCTTCGGCTACACAGATTGGGCCGCCCCAGCGGCGCGCGAACGTGACTTTAGCCAAACGCGGATGCAACCCTCGAACCCGCTGTTCCAGTCGGCTGAACATCTTCGCTGGCTCTGCGCCTTCGATGTCGAGCGTTTCCAGACTCCGCCAATCATTCTGATGAAGCAGTCCGCTTCCAAAAATGATTCCGTTTCCCAACATGCGCCCCCAAAGGTAAGGCATATCGATGGTGTAGAAGGGTTTTCTCTCCTGTAAACCGATGGCCGCAATACTTTCCTCGGGCAATTCTTCCGTCGCAACTGCCAGCGTAAACAGGGATTCGGCTCGGTGGCGCAATCCGGTCAGTTCAATCGAAAAGGCGTTGGTGGCAAATAATACTTTACTTGCGAACAGCCTACTTCGCGCGCATTTCAGTTCGATCTGATCACCAAATTTGACTTCCAGAATGGGGCAATTCTCAAATAAAAGTACTCCTTCACGCTCCGCCGCCTTTCCCAAACCGCGCACAACCTTACCGGGATTCACGGTCCCACCTTCCACCAAGTTCACCGCCGCAAGATCTCCCGAATCCTTCCAACGAATCGGAGAATTCGCCAGAGGGGAAGTTCTTCCCAATTCATACGCTCCGGGCAAAACCAAATCGCCGTCGACCTTCAGTTCGCGAACGATTTTCTGGTATCCGGCAAGAACATCGCCGAGTCCCGGCAAGTCTCCCACCGCGCTTTCCCCGAGCGCCATCCCGCCGGTATACCCGCTCGAGCCCGACCCCAGCTCATGCATCTCGAAAAGTGCCACGGAGACATCCGGAGCGAAGAATTTCAAACGTGCGGCAGCAGAAAGCCCAGTAAACCCACCCCCGACTACGGCAAAGTCCACCGCTTCGGGCAAATCGTGTTTGCGCGGCATGAAATCTATCGTCCAGGGCCGCTTGCCCCAATTCTTTTTCTGAGGTATCAGCTCCATGTATTCGCTCGTTGAAATCCGTATATTGGATGCAGTCGCCCGTCGTCTGTGCAAACGATCCACTGACTACACCAGACAAAAATGCGAGGATACGCTCTATGCAGAAACGCAAGCAAACCAAAGACCCAGAACCGTGGCTCCGCGGAACCTTAACAGAGGTCCCGGTGGTCCCCCGCGCCGCCATCCACGCCCTCGAACTCGCCAAAGAGGATCTTAACCGCTGGGCCGCGCAACTCACGAATGACGAAGTAAATGCGCAGCCATGCGGTATCTCTTCTGTGGCCTTCCATTTACGTCACATCGTCGGAAGCCTGGATCGTTTGCTCACTTACGCAGAGGGAGGAAAGCTCACCCCAGAGCAAATGATCTTTCTCAGGGGTGAACTAGACTCGGCTGCCAATCGAGAATCACTATTCCAGCAGCTCGACAGCGCGTTTCGCCACGGCCAAGCCAGAATCCTCGCCCTAGCCACTACAAATCTCGACACCAAGCGAGAAGTAGGTAGCAAAAGACTGCCGACCACAGTTGGCAGCTTGCTGGTTCATGTCGCCGATCACACCCAACGTCACGTCGGACAAGTCGTAACAACAGCGAAACTCATTCTAGCGCAGCGGGCTTGAGTGTTTCTCACTTTTTGCCCGACAGTTTTTCTCTTCGATTTGCACAAGAATAGGGCACACGGCCCGAGAATTGTCCGCATAAATCTTACATACCCTTAAGAAAGAACTTAGCCATAAATAAAAAGAGCAGGAAATTTCGCCGCCCCGCTTACACCGTTGACTAGGTTTCCGCTACCGAATTGCTGTCACCTTCTCTGCCCGAATAACGGAGGAAACTAAAAATGGGAACTCTCAGGCAGCATCTCGTCAATTTTACTCTCGTTCCGCAGAGCACCACGCAACGAAAGCGGCGCATCACGAAGCATTGGGCAGCGCCGAATCGCACCACGCCGCCGTCGCCGAGTATTACGACATGGAGGCGTACCACGAGCAAAAATGCGAGGAGTGCACGAAGGCAGTTCAGTCCGAACTTGAAAAACTCGCAAAGAACTTCAACCGATGGCCATTCCCGGCGTCACGCCTGAACCACACCCCGGCAATGTCCGCATGGTCAGCCGCGCCGGTCAACCGGCAAAGCCGCAACAACCGGAGTGCGATGCCGTGTTTGAAAAATTGTTCAGCACTGACAACTGAGGGAGCGCGCGAATGTTTTTCAACAATTTTGTCAGCGGGCCGAACTCGCCAGGAAATTATCAGCAACCGAACGTTGCGAATCCTGCGGGAAATCCGGCAGTCGCAAATTTCCCTGTCGGCGCGAATCCGCTTGCTGGATCGCTTCGCCGCCGAACTGTTCATCGCGCTTCCGATACGACACTAGAACCTATCCGGAGTTGCGACTCTTCGTTTGGGACGCCAAGCTCATTTCTTCAACTTCGCAGGCCAATTTACCACCAACGAAAAGCTCTGCGCCTTCGCCGTCAGGGGGGACGTGTTCGCCAAGAATCGTCCATCGGGTGCGACATCGTAATATCGTCCATTCAAGTTTCCCGCGGCTAGTTCGAACAGCCCTGTGGGAGGACTGAGTTCGAGCGAGTCGGCTCTGGCCTTTACTTCTACTGCCATTACCCTAAGACCCTCGCGATAGTAGATTTCTTTCCCGTCGCGCCTCCAAACCGGCCTTTCCCCTCCGCCTGTGGAGACCTGGTACTGCGGGCCACTGCCGGGAAAAGGGGTGATGTAAACTTCATTCCTTCCGGTCCCATCTGACTCGTACGCCAGCCACTTCCCGTCGGGCGAAAAGGCTGGCGCGGTCTCACGCGCGAACGTGTTAAGAAAGGGCTGTGGCTTGCGGTCACCACTAAGCGCCACGGTGTAGATGTCGTTGCCCCTGGGTGGGTCGACGACCGCAGTACAGGCAAGATATTTTCCGTCAGGCGATACGGCCAGGAACAGCGCTCCGAGCACGTTCTTTTCAAACTTCACCACCTCCCTCGGTTCTCCGGAACCATCTGCTGCTCTCACATAGATGTCCTGCGGGCCATTGAGATTCGAGATGAAATAAATCTCTCGTCCGTCGGCCGACCACGTCGGAGCGGCTCCAAAGCTATTGTTGACGGTCATAAGCGTCCTGGTTCCACGTGCATCGAGAATCAGGATCTTGCTCTCCTTTACGCTGATCGAATCCGCCACAACACGCGACCCATCCGGCGAAATGGAAACGCCCTTATAGGGGTTGTTCTCACCCATCGTTCCCAACAATTTGCCGTTGCGGTCGTACCACAGTAATTGTCTGTCTAGCGTTGCATCACCGGCCATATAAACCAGCTTGCCTTCCGCCGACACCGAGAATTCCACAATGCTGAACAGAGGATCGAAACTTACATGCTCCACGACGGCGACAGGGACTCCGCTTAATACTCCCGTATGAGCGTTGATCGGTTGCGCTGTCAGATTTCCGTCGCTCCAATAGAGCAAGTATCCATTTGCAAAAGCAGCGCTGCTGCATGTTTTCAGCACCGACACATCTTGTTTGCCGTCTAGCGACGCGAAGCGCAACTCGCTCAAGTCCGAGCACGCTCCGTTCGGCGAGTTCATGTACAGAAAATGCTCCCCATCAGGCAGGAGTGTCGGCCAGCGATTACTGATAGGTTGCCCCAGCTCTGAGTCACGCTTCACTTGAGTCACGGCGACCGGTGTGCCGCCTTCTGCAGGCACACGAAGAACTGGGCCGGTCCGCGTCGCCGAGAAGATGATCGTGCCCGCATTTCCCCAGCTTCCTCCTCTGGCGTCAGGGGCATCGCAAATGACCTGTACCGGCCCACCCTCTGCAGCTACCCGCTTCAGCTTGCCATCCGCAAAGAATGCGATCTCGTGACCATCCGGCGACCAAAATGGATAGTAAGCCCCGCTGGTATCATTCACTTCATGTGCTTCCGATGAAGTCAGGACTCGCAGCCAAATCGAGCAGGTTTTGCCTCCCAGCATGGACGTCGCCGCAGATTCCGTTTTGCACCCGATGAACGCCAGCCTCTTCCCGTCCGGAGAAATCTGTGGCGGTCCGATTCTTCCGGAAGTATCCGCAAACACTCCAGGCGGAGGAATAACCGAAGCCATCAACGCAGGTTCAGGCGCAGGCCGCGTTGCGTAATACGTCGCGGCGATTGCAAACGCGATGAAGAGCAGGGTTATTGCCACCCATACGACCCTCAGGAGCAATTTCCTGGGTCCGGCTGTGAGACCGTGCGTCGCACGTTCCACGCCGCTTTCGGCGGCCCACTTTAGCTCGCTCGCCAAATCACCTGCGCTTTGCCATCGTTCCTCTGGAAGTTTTGCCAGAGATTTCTTCACGGCGCGTTCCAGTGCTGGCGGCGTTAGGGGTTTGGTGGCTTTGATCGGAGCAGGTTCCTTTTCCAGAATGGCCGACGCTACGGTGAGGTGGCTCTTCCCCTCAAACGCCCGGTTCCCGGTCACCATCTCGTAGAGCACAGCCCCAAGTGAAAAAATATCGCTCCGGCCATCCAACTCTTTGCCTTCCACTTGCTCCGGCGACATGTACTGAAACGTTCCAACAATCGTCCCCTCTTGCGTCACTGGCTTGGTTTGTGCTGCCGCCGCAGTGAGCGTCATGCTACTCACTGGCGCCATTGCTGGCTTTGCCAAACCAAAATCCAAGAGTTTGGCGCCGCTCGCCGTCAGCATGATGTTTCCCGGCTTCAGATCGCGATGCACGACGCCGCTGCGATGGGCTCGATCCAGTGCATCCGCAATCTCCGCGCCGATCTTCACCACCTGTTCAAGCGGCAGCGGCCCCTTCTCCAACCGCTTTGCCAGAGTCTCGCCCTCCACACACTCCATCACCAGGTAGTCCACGCCGTCCTGCGAGCCAATATCGTGCAGCGTGCAAATATGAGGGTGATTTAGGCTGGAAATCGTCTTCGCTTCGCGTTCGAATCGCTGCTTGCAAACCGGATCACTGGAAAGTTGCTCTGGCAAAATTTTGATTGCGACGGTGCGGTCGAGGCGAGTGTCCTTGGCTCTATATACTTCGCCCATGCCGCCTGCACCCAGCGGTGACTGAATTTCGTAGGGTCCAAGTTTTGTGCCTGGAGCGAGCGGCATAGTTGGCCGCGATTATAACCCCGGGAAGCCTTGCCGCGTACTCCGACTCTCAAGCGTTCTAACGGCGTAACCTCCCAAGTTCGTACTGAAACCTTTCCGGTTGAGGTCATACCGAGGTCGGTCATTGTCAAGAGGGGTTTTCTTTTTTTCTTACCTACTAGAGTCTTTGGTTTTCTCCCTCAGTCACGCCCCAAGGCTTGCGCGACAGAATGTCCGGTAACGCGACTTTTTCCAAAAGAAACGGAGTGGCCAATTAACAATCAAATTAACCGGGCTCACTACCTGCGAGGATGCATAAGGGCCCCTCGTGTAATTCGACGAGCGAAAATAGTGGTTGTGAGCCCGGGAACTGCAACCCAGGCGCTACATACGGATGCGCTTACGGCCCAACTCCGGTTTCATGCGCAAATCGGACCAGTGGATCATAGCACCCACTTCTCCGGTAAGCCGACTTCACCAGGAGCCATTGAAACATTCTCACCAAATCGTTACTGTTGAACTCATAAGCCGGGAAAAGCTTCGATGGATCTCGTACCACTCGATGAGCAAGGTCAGCTGTTTATTTCCCCGTCGATCGATGACTGGAAGTCGATTGAGGATCATGGCATTACTGCGGTGATAGACCTGGACGGTAATCTCGACTTGGGCATTCCAAGCATTCCCAATCACATGCTCTATGTCTATTTTCCCATCTGCGATGAGGACCTGCCAGATTTGAACAAGCTGCACGCGTTGGCGAAGCTTGGGGCTCGATTGGTGGCCAACGGCGAGAAAGTTCTGGCGCACTGTGGCATGGGTTTCAACCGGTCGGCTCTGGTCGCGGGTTTGGTACTGACCTATCTCGGAATGAAAGGTAAGGATGCCGTGGCGCTTCTGAGGGAAAAACGGCCCGGCGCGTTGTTCAACGAAAACTTCGCCGCCTATCTCACGGCGCTCCCGCCGAGCACCACTGCACCGGACTCGTCCTAGAACGTGTCCGGTTACCCGACGCGATTCATTTGCAAAGGTTTTAAGGGAAGATTCTTCGAACTCTGCCACTGTGGCCCCTCATCGATATTGAACACAATACTCACGGCGTTTGAAGTGGCGGTTCTTTCGTACCTTGACTTTACGGTCGCCGATTAAAACGCGTCCCCAATGGATTTTGGGGAAGGTAGCCATCCGCAATCGCCTCGAGATGTTTCTCTTGGATTCCCTTTTATAGGACTTTTCCGATTTCGGGGCAATTGGCTCGAATCCATGCGGCCAAGAAAGCAGCCAATCGCCGATGTACATGCCGGATGTTCTCATATCTGTGGCTTGCATCATGGCAGCGCACGCATACTGGAGCGGAAAGAAACTTTATTGGGACACAAAATCTGAAGAGATTGTGGATTATCCGGCGACTTGAGTCAAAGAGTTGCGAAAACTGGCCTTGTTCCAACCAAAGAAAGGCCTGTTCGGATGCCCGGGCCTACCGCTTTGCCAGTACAGGGGGCAAATCTAGAAAAGCGAAGTTGGCCTGCGTGTCCAGTTCTTCCCTTTTGCTTTCGATACTTCTTCGACGTCTTTCACATACGCCCCGGTTTGTGTCAGTACGTGGTGTAAATCATTGCCCAGACTGATAAACGGAAACCCTTTTTCCAGAAACTCGCCCACACGCGCCGTGCCAAACAGGAACAGTCCCAACGTCACTTTATTCTTGCGCGCGGCGACAACCAGCTTGTCGGTTGCTGCGCCAAGCTCCGGCGAAGTGTACATGTGCGGAAACTCGTACTTCTCATACAAGCCCATGGACATGCACAAATCGTTTTGTCCCAGAAACAAAATGTCGACTCCGGGAACAGCCGCAATTTCATCAATGTTTTTGATGCAATCCGCGGTCTCCACTTGCAGAGCAACAATCAGATTCTTGTTCGCGCCGCCAGTGTAACCGAGCAGTCCATCCTTGTTCATGCTGCGTTGCGGAAAATAAACCGACCGAGTTCCGGCCGTGGGATACTTTGTACAACTTACGGCCGCGCGCGCTTCTTCTAGGGTATTAATGTAAGGAACAAGAACGCCGTCGGCACCGAGGTCCAGCGATTGCTGAATTCCTGGACGATCGCTATATCCGCCGACGCGCACAAGTGATTTCGCACCGCCATTGGCAATCCCGGACAACATTGCAGAGAGCTTCTCGTAACCCATCGGCCCGTGCTGAGAATCGACCAGCAACCAATCGTACCCACTGTGTGCCAACTGCTCGGCGACGGTCGGTGAGTGCGAGTTGAGAAAAAGGCCAATTTTGGGTATGCCCTCCTGCAATTGCTTCTTAAATTCGGCTCCGCTCGGGGTGCCAGACGCCATAAACGTGCTCCTTCAATTTGAAAATGAGTGCGAACAGATTCGAGACAGTGTACTAAAGAAAGTTCAGGACGAGATCCTCTAAATCGTACCCAAACGATTGGCCTGGCCTGCACTGGGCAATGGTCACAGGTATTTAACCAGCACCACGGAATTGCGCGCCTCGTTGTACACCAGTTCATCCACCATCTGCTGGGTAAGAAGCAATCCCAAACCGCCGGGGCGGAGGCCTTGTTCTTCGCGGGCCTTCATGTGTGCCATGGGGTCTTCTTCCGGATTATTTACGGCCGCGTGCTTCAGCTCTTCAATCTTGAACCCTGGACCAGGATCGTCCATGCGGTACATCAACATTTTCTTCGTCCGAACGTAGGAGATTCGCACCTTCAGATTGGGATCGAGCCGCCCACCCCACTCGATCGCGTTATTCAGGAGTTCACGGAACGCGTAGCCAACTTTTTCGATTACCTCTGGCGGCAAATCGTTTTCCATGTGTAGCAGAAAACTTTGCACTCTTCCGACCACCGACTGCTCACACGGCACCAGCAGTTCAATCCATTCCGCTTTGGCTGAAATGATTTCTATCGGCGGCGCAGCAGGATGGGCAGACAAAGCACTCTCGACTGTCAGCAATAAGTGATCGGCCTCTAGGGGCTTCGTCAGAAATTGATATACGTGCCCGCGCAGGGCCTTCAAGACTGTTTCGGAAGTTTTATCCGTGGTCATGACGATGATTTTGGGGATCGTTTTTTCGGCTTGCAATTTTCCCAAAAGTCCAAGACCAGTCAGTTTTGGCATCCATATGTCCAGCAATACCTGATCGAATTTATTTTTCTGGATCGCCCGCAAAGCGTCAAGCCCGTCGGCGGCAATAGATACCTGATAACCTTTTTTCTTCAGGACCCCGCTAATCATCTGCCGCGTTGTTGCATCATCATCGGTAACTAGAATATGAGCCATCAAGCGCTCCGCACTTTGGTATGAACGCTGGCGCAGAGGAACGTCTAGCGCCTTCGTTTTTTGGCTACTCCGTACTGCTCCGCTTTTTGCGACCTGCAGAATTTTCAGCCGCGGTCTGTTTCGCGTATCCTCTCAGGTTTTGTTGTATTTTCGCAATCTCTTCCTGAAGTAGGTCGTAGATTCGATCTGCTTCCTCAAAATCGCCGACCCGTCCGAGGTCTTGCAGTGATTGCGAATATTCGACGGCCTTAGCTGCTCCGAAAATTGCCACCGAACCTTTCAACGCGTGCGCATAGGAAGAAAGATCGCTTCCGTCCTTCCGCTTCAGGGCTTTGCCCATGATCTCCAATCGTTTTGGCGTCTCCTGCTCGAAGGTTCGGATCATTCGACGCAGAAGCTTTTCATCGCCGCCGATGCGATGCAACAGTGCCTCACGGCTTGCGCTCCCAGTCGGTGACTTTTTTTCCAGGGCTAGATCCAGAGATTGCATATCGGCCGGATCCCGCAAGAACGCATCGAGCGATTCCAGGCGAAATGGCTTTCCGACCACCGCATCAAAACCCACACCAATCAACCTGGCTCGATCTTCAGGGGTGTTATTGCCCGTGAACGCAACAATCATGTTGCGCGCATTCTTACTCTCCTGAAACTCTCGAATCGCTCGAACCGTTTGCACCCCGCCTAGTATCGGCATTTCTTCATCCAAAAAAATGATATCGAAATTCCCCGTTTGTGCAGATTCGTATGCGGCTTGTCCGTTCTCTACGGCCATCACCTCATGCCCAGCGCGTTCGAGTTGATGTTTCGTCAGAACCCTGATATCTTCCTGGTCATCGGCCAGCAGAATGCGCAATCCCCTCTTGTTCCTTGGTTTCATTCTCTTTGTTTCGTTTCCGGACCCTTGGGTCACTTTTTCTCTAACGTCCTGCCCATCAGAGGGGGCCTTGGGCAGGCGAAACCAAAATCGCGAGCCAACCTCCGCGAGCGAGGCACAACCAATCGATCCGCCCCAGCGTTCTACCGTGACCCGACAAAAATACAGGCCAAGTCCGGCCTTGCCACAGTTTTTCTTCCCTTTACCAAATAGAGCGAAAATTTCAGCAGGCCGAAGATCGGCGGGGAGGCCCGGTCCTTCATCGTCGACGTAGGCCTTCAGAAAAGCTCCTTCGTCTTCGATACCGATGGTAACGCCAGAATCTGCGGGAGTATAGCGCAGAGCGTTCTCCAGCAGGTTCGTAAAAATCCGCCGTAGTCTTGTTTCTTCTCCCTGAACTCGCCAATTCGTCTGCGTCGAAGGCTTGTCGATGAGAGAGACCCGGACACCCTTTGCCAAAAATGCGGGCGAAAGTGTTCCAACCGCTTCTCTGGCCGCCTCGAAGAGATCGGGCGCTGAATTTGTGTTTCTGTCTGCGTTGAGATCGGCCTGCAGATCGGCCGCGAATGCGTTGAGGATTTCGCGAATCATCGATTCTTGCTGCTCGCTGGCGTGCTTACCTAGCTCAATAAACTTTGCCGTGTTTTCGGGGTCATTTTCCAGTGCCAGGCAATCAAAGGAACCTCGCATCGCGCCCAGCGGTTGCGATAAATCGTGAACGATGCAGTGCAGTAGAATTTCTTTTTTCTGGATTTCGCGCAGCAGTCTTTCATGTTGTAGCAGAGAGTTGCGCGCTGTTTGCAGAACCTGGACTTTTTCTTTGTATTGCGTATCCGGAGAGAATATTGTCAGCACCTGCTTCCCATCCACATGCATCGCCCGAGCTTCGAGCGCGATCTCTTTCCCTTCGCCGGTCGTCTCGATCCAGCCGCCAGACTCGCAAAATCCTGACTGCCCGCCATTCCAGAAGGCCTCGGCATCCAGAAGGAAATGATCGAGAAACAGCGACGTATTTAGGATGGAAAAGGAATCCCTGGAACTGGCCATCGTCCATATCTGGCTAAACCATTCGGGCGCGTCGGACAATAATGTAAATGAACCGTCTTCATTGCGCTCCAGGAGTACGAATCCCGCCTGCCTGAGAAAACTCGAGAGGGGAGAGTTCATGTCAGGAAAGAATTTTCCTCGCAAGCTGGTGAAATGCCTCGTCCACGTTTTCACCTGTTTTCGCGCTGGAGTGAAGCACAGTCCACCCCTTCGCGTTGAAATGCGATTCGAGAACCGGATCCAGATCCCACTCTTGCACCAGATCGTTTTTATTGATTACCAGAATAAACGGGATTTCGCCCACTTCCTCCCGGACTTTTTGTTCCATCGCCAGTGCTCTTTCTATCGTCGCCCGGCGCGTGCCGTCGGCCACCAGCAAATATCCAGATGAGCCCCGCAGATAGGTCCACTTCATCTTCTGAAATTCGTCTTCGCCGTAGAGGTCCCACAGAATCAACGTAAGATCCGTGTCACCAACTTTTAGAACCTTCTTATCCACTTTCACGCCAACTGTCGTGTGATACGCATCGTCATAGATGCTTTTTACATACCGGCGAACTAGACTCGTCTTCCCGACGGCAAAGGAACCTAGCATGCAAATTTTTTTCTCTATCATAGGTCAAGGGGACAGCGAACTGATTCGAAACGTCACGCTGCGATTGTACTGACGGTTTTCTTCCGTGTCTTCGGGCCGCAACGGGTCCGTTGTAGCTACGCCAGTTGCTTTCATATTTTTGCTCGCTACACCTAGCTGCCCCAACTCTGCCGCAACGCGATCTGCCCGACGCTGGCTGAGTGTCCGGTTGGTGGCTTCAGCTCCGGTGCTATCGGAATGGCCATTCACATTGATCACCAGCGCGGATTCGGCAGTTCCGGAAGCGGCAAGTATGTCCTTTAGCTTTGCGGCTACCACCTTTACAACATCGCGTTCTCTTGACGAGAGTGAAGCGCTGGCAATTGGAAATTTAACGATCGATGATTGAATCTCATTTTTTGCTTCGTTTAGGGCAATCTGTTCTGGACTATTTGGCCCCGAAAGCTCGACACGGCGGATTCCCGGGACGAGCACAGCCCGGTTGCGCAAATCTTCGAGCCAAGGCAGTGGTGCCCGGCCCTCCAACTGCAGAACTCCATCATTGACGTGCAAGGTCACTCCGGCCGGCGGAGAAAGCAACTGGACGGCGCGCTGCTCTACGATAGTGTCATCCAGCGCATAATACGGTGCCCAATGAAATTCCGCTTTCCCGGGATCCAGGCCCTGCGCCTTTACAAATTGTCCCGGTTCCACAGCCAGCGGATCGCGCATCCCACGAATCACAAATCGGCCCCGTTCTCGTGCCAGTGAACTCAGCACCAATCCAGGCTGCTCCCGGAGCTTTTCGACAACGTCAGCCCATCGATGAAACTGCCACTCGCGCCAGCACAGCCATCCCCCAAGCAGCAACACTAGCAGCCCGCCGGCCGCCCAAACATAGCCCCTGCCTGTTTTCTTTTCCTCATTCTTATATTGAAGTTCCAGGCAGCGCGACAATTCCTTGTTTATATGCACAAACGGCGCTGCATCTCCATTGAATCGATCGAGCTGCGCGGAATATTCCCGATGAATATTTTCCAGCACCTCGGCCATGCGGTCTCGCAGCTCCCGGGGGGCTACGCCCCGAATGACCGTGGCCAGAATCGCGTACGGTCCCTCCTCAACCCAAACATCCAGGTCACCAACGTTCATTCGCTCAATTCCTTGCCCCATAGCGGCATCGAACGAATCGCGCACAAAATCCTGTATCGCAGACAGCATTCCTGACACAAGACTGGGATCTTGCATGGCCACGGAAGGCGCAGCGGCATGTCCCAAGGAAAGCCCCGTCTTTTTGTGAATCAGGAAAACCTGCTCTACGCGAAAAATCAGACTGTGCAGTAGGACTACTTCGGTAAACGAGCGACCCGTTCGCAATCCTTCGAGCCGCCACTTCAATCCCTGCCACGAGAGGCTCTGATCCATGATTTGATTGAACGAATCCAGGAACGACCGTAGCGTCTCGAGGATCGACCGCCGAATCGCTGGGCCCATCACTGGAAATAAAGCATCTGCCAGAGTGGTCGGATCCTTGCGTACCGATTCCCGCAACGCCGTTTCAATTGTCGGAGCTAGGGCTTCGCTCAGGTCCTCGTCGCCACCTTGGTCGCGCCGCCGTTGTATCGCCTCGGCTACAACTGTACTGACGTCTTCCGTGCGCGACTCTACGCTCGCCACCCGATCGTGCAACCGCTCGAGCGCTTCTTGTTCGGGAGCAAGAATCAAGTGGCGCAGCTCTTCAAACGGGCGGGTCCCGTTGGCGGACTCGTTATCCGGTGGTTCGAGAGGAAGCCGGGTTGGAGGCGTATCAGCCATCGCGGTTTGGCTTGTGGCTAAGCTTCGAAGCTGACGCGGGAGTCAGCCCGTGATGAAACCTGCTGCTATTTCCCGGGAAGCTCCAACTCGTCTTTGAGCCGCAGGGAGAGTTCCGCAAACAGATCCGCAAGCTGGGCACGGTCGGTCTTGTCGTTACGCAACGTTTCTGCTTCATGCTCTAGCGCGGCTTCTAGTTCGTCCTTGATTTTCTGGATTTGATTGCTGAGCGACTTCGATTGATCCAGGATCCGCGTGCGTAGATCGGTCTGCGCACTGGTCAGTTGTTCTTCCAGTTGGGAGAGCTTCTTCTCCAGTGATTTTGAACTGTCGCGCGTTTCTCTGGTTAGCTCTTTTAGACCCTCGCTCCGTTCAGCCTTTTCCGCCTTCAAGCGCTGGTTGTTCGAGTCCATCTCTTCCCGGACGTAGGACTCCAAGGTATCGAACCGTTTCTTCAGGTCGTCTCGCAGGGCGTCAGAGGATTTTGTAAGGCGCTCTTCAAGACGCGCGAAGCGCTTCTCATATTCGCGCATATTGGAACCAAAGAGGATGTCGCGGATTTTGTCGACATTCGCACCCTCCTTCACTTCACCATTCACGGCGTTCTTTTCCTCATGATCGGCTGGCATGGCTTTCCGGACCCCCTTTTTCTGTTTCGTCGGCTTCTTGGCCATGCCGGGACACTACTACGACTGAGCGGGTTGGGCAACACGCTCTTTTCAGCGGGCCACTTGGGCGCGGATCGAGGGTTTGGGTCACGAATAGGCTATTTATTTTGAGCCAGTTAGCGTCTCCGCAGGGGCAGGGGCGGCTGGCCCAAGCGAGCTCAGCTCGTAGAGCGGGTCTCCGCTAGATTGCAGGAATTCGGAAACGCTGCCAGTTGTGTCTCAACCCAGAAACTCGTCAAGGGCCCGGCACGACAGCCGAGTAACTACTTCGGTATTATGCATTAGTTATAAATACGACAAGACAGACTGTCCTTGTCCGAACCCATGCCGCCGCGCTCACTCTACGGCGATCGATCAGATCGTTCTACAATCTTTCTGGGTCATCTTACACAAAACATACTAGTTCGCTTGCGGCACTTGCGGCAGCAAATACTGCACCCTTTTTCCATGGATCTGCTATACTGCCTTTGCGCTTAATCCCGCGGTTGTGTTGTGCGGTCCCTCAAGCTTCAATCGAGAATACCCGCCATCAGTTCCCTCCGTTTGTTTTCAGCGTAATCAAACATAAGACTGGCTTCGCTAGTCCTCTACCGACCGCTATGTGTGTGCGAAGAGGCTGCACCAGCAAGAAAGTAAAATGCAAAATTTTTCAGAATTACCGATTTCTCTTTACATGAAGGAAAGGCTGTCGAGTTCAGGTTTTTCGACACCCACTCCGGTGCAAGCTGCGGCCATCCCACAAGCCCTTGATGGCCAGGATGTGCTTGCGACAGCGCAGACCGGCACCGGCAAGACCTTGGCGTTCTTGGTCCCGACGATCGAGAAGCTATTGAAGGAGAATACTCCCGGGGTGCAAGCCCTGGTGCTTGTACCGACTCGCGAACTGGCGATGCAGGTTCTCGAGGTCTACAACGTACTTCGCGGCAAACAACTGTCCCCTGCGGCCTTGGTCGTAGGCGGATTAGCCGAAGGCGCTCAGATCAACGCCATCCGCAAAGGTGCGCGGATGGTCGTCGCCACTCCTGGCCGTTTGCAGGACTTCATCGACCGCCGGCTCATCAATCTCACCACCGTAAAAACGCTGATTTTAGACGAAGCCGACCGCATGCTCGACATGGGTTTTCTTCCTGCAATCCGCAAGATTGCCAACATCATCCCGAAGCATCGCCAGACCCTGTGCTTCTCGGCGACGCTGGAAGGGTCTGTCGCCAACCTCGTTAAGGATTACACCCGTAACGCCGTACGATTGTCGTTCGGTTCCACCCTAAAGCCTGCCGAGAACATCAAGCTGCATGCATACGAAGTGACCGTCGACGGCAAGGCAGACATGTTGCACCGTTTGCTGACCAAGGAAACCGGCCGCACCCTGGTCTTCTCTCGCACCAAGCGCGGCACGGAACGCATCACCAAGAACCTGGTTCGCCAAGGGATTCAAGCCACGATGATCCACGGTGATCGCTCGCAATCGCAACGTACTGCAGCGCTTGCGGCATTCCAGCAAGGTCGGTTCCGGGTTTTGGTGGCTACCGACGTGGCTTCCCGCGGCATTCACGTGCAAAACATCGCGCACGTCATCAACTACGACCTACCGGAAGTAGCCGAAGGCTTCATTCACCGTGTTGGCCGTACCGGCCGCGCTGGCGGGCATGGTTCGGCTTCGACGCTGTTTGTCAAAGAACAGCGCACCGAGCTATTCCAGCTCGAACGCACCCTCGGCATCAAAATCGAGAGAATGCGCCCGGACGGGACCGCTCACGCTGCCGGCCACGACAAACACCAGCACCCGAACGCAGGCAAGGGTCGCGAATTTGTGAGTAGCGAACACTCCGCCGCCAAGAACCCGCCACGGATGGTGCAGCTTCCAGGCGAAAGACTGCAAGTCCAGCTCGAAGGCTAGACCGATCGAAACCGGAGCTTCGGCTGTGAGCCCGGGCAACCCCCCAGGACGGGCATCGCTAGCTTGCGCCGGGAAATGGGATTTTCAATTTTTTCCTCAGCTTTGCCGGGACCTAGACATTGGACACGTGGTGTATGATGTAGGTAGCCCAATTTGAGCTAACCATCGCGTCTAGAGGCCGTGGGGATCGGATAAACCGTCGTCGAACAGAAACAATTTGTCCGAGATCATCGCTCGACTGCATTCTGTAAAACATCTCTCGCCTATTCACCAAAGCGTTCAGGTGTTTTTTTGTGTCATGTCCGTACTATGAATTCCCGGTGAATTCCGGGCGGTAGTTTGTGGGAGAACACTTTGTCATTGTTGCTACAGGAAAAATTTGAACAGTTTCGTACGCTGCTTACTTTAGGTAAGGAGCGTGGCTATCTGCTTTTCGATGAGGTCAATGAGCTTCTTCCTGCCGATGAACATACTCCGGAAGAAATCGATACACTTTTTTCGACCATCCAGCGCGACGGAATAGAAGTTTACGAGGATCTGGCAGCCGCAGAGGCAGGCGCGGCTGCCATGGAAGTTGCCGAAGCCGTCGAGGTTCACGTCGAACCGGTCATCCGCGAAGACGAAGTCGAAGTCGATCACACCCCGAGGCCTGCGGAAAAAACCAACGATCCGGTCCGCGTTTATTTGAGGGAGATGGGCGTAGTTCCGCTCTTGACCCGGGAACACGAAGTTGCCATCGCCAAGAGAATCGAACGCGGCCATCTTCGCGTGCTGAAAGCGATCTCCCGTTCGCCGCTGGTTCTGAAGGAACTCTTTTCGGTTGCGGTGGAACTGCGCAATGGCGGGCAGGCTATCAAGAAAATCATTCATTTTGACGACGAAGAACTGACGGAAGACAAGATCGAAGACAAGACCAAGCAAACTCTCAAGATTATCGACAAGATTGAAGTCTTGTATGCCATCGGTCTGAAGCAAGCAATACACCTGGCGGAAGTGCCGCGCGCCAACAAGCGCGTTTACCTTCGTTCCAAATACAAGCTTTCGCGCACCCGGGTAGAAATGTCCCGCTTGGTGCGGACCATCGAATTCAACGAGCGCGAAAAGAAGCGCTTGATTGAAATCATGCGCCACACCGTGGAGCGACTGCACTCTCTCGATCGTGAGGTTTTGCAGCTTGAGCGCCGTGCCAACGCTTCCAAGGGGTCCGCCGCTGCAATTGCACGCAAAGATCTTCGCGCGCGCCGCCAGCAGCGCAGCGATCTCGAAAAATCCAACGAAGTCACGTCCCCGAGTCTGAAGCGCACGCTTACTGTGATTTTGCGCGGGGAAGCCGATGCCGAGCAGGCCAAGCGCGAACTGACCGAAGCGAACCTTCGCTTGGTCGTTTCCATCGCCAAGAAATACACCAATCGTGGATTGCAGTTTCTCGACTTAATTCAAGAAGGCAACATTGGCCTGATGCGCGGCGCGGACAAGTTTGAATGGCGCCGCGGCTATAAATTCTCTACCTATGCAACCTGGTGGATTCGCCAGGCCATCACTCGAGCCATCGCGGACCAGGCGCGCACGATTCGCGTGCCGGTTCATATGATTGAAACCATTAACAAGCAGGTTCGCACCAGCCGCCAGATGGTGCAAGAACTCGGTCGCGAACCGACCGCCGATGAAATTGCCAAGCGAATGGATATTCCCGTCGACTTGGTGCGCAAGGCCAAGAAAATTGCTCAACAGCCGGTGTCGTTCGAGACGCCGATCGGGGAAGAAGAAGAAACGCACCTCGGCGACTTCATCGAGGACAAGACGGTAGTGCTCCCCTCAGAAGCGGTAATCAACCTCAACCTGAAGGAACAGATTGCTTCGATGCTGCGCACGCTCACTCCTCGCGAAGAACGCATCATCAAAATGCGTTTTGGTCTAGACGATGGCAGCGAGCACACTTTAGAAGAAGTTGGCCAGACGTTTGCGGTTACTCGGGAACGTATCCGTCAAATTGAAGCAAAAGCCCTCCGAAAGCTGCGTCATCCGTCGCGTTCGCGACGCTTCCGCATATTCCTGGAAGGCTCGATGTAAAGGTAGTAGGCACAAAGTTCGCAGAAAGAGTTTGCAAGGAGCCGTAGCATGAAGAATCTATTCGTAGGCAACATGAGCTTTCAAACCACGGAAAGCGAATTGACCGAACTGTTCAAGCCGTTCGGAGCAATTACGCGGGTTCGCGTGGTGATGGATCGCGAAACCGGAAGAGCACGGGGATTCGCGTTTGTAGAAATGCCGAATGACGAAGAAGCAGCAAAGGCCATTGCGGCCCTCGATGGCGCGGCTGTCGGTGGACGCAACATAAAAGTGAACGAAGCTCGTCCGAAAGAAGCAGGCGGCTTCCGCCCTGGCGGAGGCGCCGGTGGCGGCAATCGACCCTACGGCGGGGGAGGAGGCGGGGGCCGGCCCGGAGGAGGCGGTGGACGCTCGAGCGGTGGTGGCGGAGGCCGTGGCGGCAGAGACAAAGAACGTTTTTCGAATGAAGACTATCGCGAAGCTGCGCGTCAACCGCGCGAGCCTCGCTGGTAAGTCCAGATAGTTTGTAGTGGCACGCCGCTGCTCCCTGCGGCAATCAATCTAAGGAGGCTTTATGCCAACAACTTTTCAGAAGCGTCAAAAAGAGATGAAGCGACAGGAAAAACAGAAGATGAAGCTCGAACGCCGCGCTCAGAAAAAACTGAGCGAAGGGGAAAAGGGTCCTTCGGCCGACGGCCTGGACGAGTTGCAAGTGCTCGACGCCCCGCAAATCCTAGAGGAGTTCATGGATTTGCCGGCCGACCCCCGGGTAAAGCGCTAAATGTTCGATTTCATTTTCTAAATCAGATCATCAGCACTCATCGTAGAGAGAAGGCCGCTCGGCCAGCCGCTGAGCGGCTTTATTTTTTCCCCGTTTCAGCGGTGGAAGATCCGCCCGAGATTAATAGCTCCTGTGAGCCTGTTTGGGTGCAGCCGGAATGTAATTCTCTAGGTCGCTGCATCGGAGTTCGCACAATTTCCCCGTTCACCTGCAAGTGGCACTCAAACCGTTTCTTTGTGTGCCCCGGTAGCCACCAGCGATCCTCATCTGGTACCACCTACCGATGCTTCGAGCAGGCTAAGTCGCCGTTCCCAAAACATCCGTCTTTCTGTAATTCGCTGAGCGAACATGAGGCTCAGCGCGGGTGCAGTTGACAGCTCTCGTCTCCGCCGAGCTTAGGTAAGGTCGTAGCGATCAAGGTCCATCACCTTGTTCCATGCAGCCACGAAGTCGTTCACGAACGCCTCCTTCGAGTCGTCACAGGCATAGACTTCAGCGATCGCGCGGAGCTGCGGGTTCGAACCGAACACCAGGTCGACTCGCGTGCCGGTCCACTTGCTTTTGTCGGTCGCGCGATCGCGCCCCTCATAGACGCCTTCGGATGTAGCGGAGGGCTCCCACTTCGTTTTCATGTCAAGCAGGTTGACAAAGAAATCATTCGTCAACGTCTCGGGCCGGTTGGTGAAAACGCCGTGTTTGGAATTCCCGAAGTTAGCGTTCAGGGCACGCAGGCCACCGATAAGTACGGTCATCTCAGGAGCCGTCAGCGTCAGCAACTGCGCCCGATCCACTAGCAGCTCCTCTGCCGGCGTTTGGTGTCCGTTCCGGAGGTAGTTGCGGAAGCCGTCCGCAGTCGGCTCCATTACGGCGAAGGAGTGCACGTCGGTCTGCTCCTGCGAAGCATCCGTGCGCCCCGGCGAGAATGGAATCTTCACCTCGTGCCCGGCCCTTTTCGCCGCTTCCTCGACGGCTGCGCAGCCGCCCAGAACGATCAGGTCCGCAAGCGAGACCTTCTTCCCGCCCGACGTCGAGCTGTTGAAATCGTTTTGGATGGCCTCGAGCGTCCGTAGCACCTTCGCCAGTTCGGCCGGCTGGTTCACTTCCCAATCCTTTTGTGGCGCGAGGCGAATGCGCGCCCCGTTCGCCCCACCGCGCTTGTCGGAGCCGCGGAACGTCGCCGCCGATGCCCAGGCAGTCGTGACCAGTTGGGAGATGGACAGTCCGGATTTGAGGATCTTGGCCTTCAGAGCAGCAACATCCTGCTCGCCGATCAGCTCATGGTTCACTGCGGGAACAGGGTCTTGCCAGATTTGAGGCTCCTTGGGAACGAGCGGACCGAGATACCGCGCGCGAGGCCCCATGTCGCGGTGCGTCAGCTTAAACCACGCCTTGGC